>NZ_MOAI01000009.1:0-223140 GCF_001976035.1 Ensifer sp. 1H6
GGCCTCGGGCTGATGGCGATCCCGGGCGTCGGCCCGGTGGTGGCGGCCGGTTGGCTGGCGGCAACAGCCGCGGGCGCGGCCGCCGGTGCCGTTGCCGGTGGTGCCGTGGGCGGCATTATCGGCGCGCTGACGGATTCCGGCGTGCCGGAAGAAGATGCCCATGTCTACGCCGAGGGCGTTCGCCGCGGCGGCACACTGGTTACTGCACGCGTCGCCGACAGCGATGTCGCCGAGGCCGAGGCGATCCTCACGCGCTCGAATTGGGTCGATGTCAACGCACGCCGCTCAGCCTACCGCGCGGAGGGCTGGAGCAGGTTCGATGAGAACCTCGATCCCTATAGCCCGACGCAGATCGAAGAGCAGCGCGCCCGATACGCCAACCGCTAAACCCGCGGATAGCATAGCAGACGCCGGCCGATCGGCCGGCGTCTGGTTTCGCGCCGTCTCACGAAGGCCATCCCAAAAAGGTGGGCAACGTCGGCGCGTCGAACCGTCAAGGAGATACGGCAGTGGCAACTCCCGAAGAACTCAAGAAGAAACTCTGGAAGACCTTGAAATCGGACATGACGGTCATGCTTGGCTTGTCCGAAAAAGAGCATGGGCACACGCGCCCGATGACGGCGAAGATCGAGGGCGAGCAGGGTCCGATCTGGTTCTTCACCGTCAGGAGTGCCGTCGTGGCCCAGAATGTCGCCGCGAACACACCGGCCATGTTTGCTTTTGCATCCAAGGATCATGAACTGTTCGCGACCGTTCACGGGCGCCTTCGCCTCGACAATGACCGCACTGTTATCGATCGGCTGTGGAACCAGTATATCGCCGCCTGGTACGAGGGTGGAAAGGACGACCCCGAACTGGCCCTGCTGCGTTTCGAGCCGAGCGAAGCGGAAATCTGGCTCAACGAGACCAGCCTGTTTGCCGGTATCAAGCTGCTCCTGGGCAGCGATCCGAAGGAAGAGTACAGGGAGAAAACCGCGAAAGTGGAGCTCTCCTAGACTGCCTGTCCAAAACAAAACACCTGCAACGGGCACATGCCCACTGCAGGTGTTTTCATGATAGCCGAGCGCATTCCGCCGAGAAGGTTACTTGGCTTCGGTCAGCGTTTCGGTGCCGCTGCCATCCTTGCCGGTGATCGTCCAGGTGCCATCAAGCGAACCGTCTCCGTTGACCTTGTAGACGACAAGGCCAAGGGCATCGCCGAGCACATAGGCTGCGGCGAAGGCATTGCCGTTGAGCATGCAGACGCCGGTCGATTTTACGCCGGCCGTGTCCCATTCGATGACGCAGGTGGTTTCGCTTGCAAGCGTGATTTCGGCCGTGCCGGAATAGCTGGAACCATCCAGGTTCGTGCCTTCGACGATGTATTTTCCGGCGTTGACGGTCTGGGCGTTTCCGGCCGCGGCCGCGGCGAGAAACAGCGCTGCGGTGAGCAACAATCTTTTCATAAGTCCCCCAAGGAAGCCGCGCGCCCCTCGCGCGGTTCGCAATTGTTACGCACAAACCATGACGTTTGAAACGGCGCGCCAGGTCCGCTCGCATTCATTTTTGGTGGGGTCGCGCGCCTTGTGGCTGGGTGCCTGAAAACAGGCTGTGGCGGGCGGGGATGCTACGCGCCGCTTGTCGATGACAGCCTTGCTTGGTCGTCCCAGGCGGAGAGCAAAGACATGATCTCGAGCGAATCGGTGAGTTGTGGTGCCGGACGCGGGGCATCCTTCAGTCCTGCCTTCAGGCAGTTCTCCACCAGTCGCACCTGATGGCCGAAGGCGTCATGGTCGGAAAGCACGACGATTTCTTCCGGAGCGCGGCCATATTCGCAAAGCTCGAGGCGATTTTCGCCAGCCACCGGCAGCCAAGGATTGGTTAGGAACCGCAGGGCGCCGCGCTCTCCATGGATGGAAAAGGCGAAGGACATGCCGAAGCTGTCGGTGGACTGAAGCGTGGCGAGAACGCCATTGTCGAAACGAACCGACAGGCTTGCGTCGCAGATATTGCCGTCGTGCGACGAGGCGTTTCCGAAGGCGCTGGTCGACCGGCTGGAAAAGGCATGCTGCCCGCATGCCGTCTGGATCACGTAGTGCAGCAGCGAGGCCGGGTAGCAGCCGAGATTGAAAATCGTCCCCTTGCCCATCGGGTTGACGAACTTCCAGATATCGGCGGCGTAGAGACCGGAAACCGAGCGGATCGCACCGAGCCCGGACTGCAGGATTTCGCCGGCCTTGGCCATCAACGGATGGCAGAGATACATCAAGCCTTCGAGAAAGAAGATACCGCGGTCACGCACGGCCTGCGCCAGGGCGTCGGCTTCGGCCATCGTCGTGGCCAGCGATTTCTCCGACAGGACGGCCTTGCCCTTTTCCGCGGCGCGGATCACCGCCTCATGATGCATGTTGTTGGGCAGACCGATATAGACGACATCGATATCAGGGTCGTCGAGCAGCGCGTCGTAGCCGGAATAGTGCTTTGCGATGCCGTGTCGCCCGGCAAAATCCGAGAGCCGCTGCGGATCGCGCCCGGCCACCGCTTCGATGCGGGACCCGTCGCTCGCAGAGATGGCCCCGGCCATCGTGTCGGAGATGAAGCTCGTTCCAAGGATTCCCCAGCGCAGCATCTGTCAGTTCCCTCAGCGGTGCAGTTCGAGATAGGCGGATGCCACCATGGCGTCGATGTCTCCGGGCACCGGCACGACACACATCGAGGCGTCAAGCGTGCGGCTCGCCACCCGCTCCAGGCAGCGGGCCTGGAGCGCAAAGCCGAGATCCATGGATTCGACCGAATTGCCAAGTGCCCTTGGTCCGGCAAGATTGGCCATGTGGCCTGCGCCGAGAATATGGATGCGCCGCCCATCGGCAAGGACGAGCGTCTCGATGCCCTCGTCGGCGTAGGTTTCCACCGCCACCACCGCGTCATC
The DNA here is from genome assembly GCF_001976035.1 of Ensifer sp. 1H6. Taxonomy (NCBI): domain Bacteria; kingdom Pseudomonadati; phylum Pseudomonadota; class Alphaproteobacteria; order Hyphomicrobiales; family Rhizobiaceae; genus Ensifer; species Ensifer sp. 1H6. The sequence continues at coordinate 2,909 of NZ_MOAI01000009.1, forward strand.
GGCGCGCATGCCGGCAACGTCGATCTCGTGCGGGAAGTGTCCGCCGTTGAGGAGGATCACGCCGTCCTTGAGGACCGCCAGATCGGACGTCCTCAAAATATCTGCGGAGCCCGTGACCGTGACGATGACGTCGGCCGAGCGTATGGCGTCATCGCGTCTCGGCGTCGAGAAACCGTCGAGATGGGCCTCGAGTGCTGCGACCGGGTCGACATCTACGACGCTGACCGCGCTGTAGGCACTGCGAAAGCAGGCGGCCGTGCCTTGGCCGCAGGCGCCATAGCCGAAAACCGTCACGCGCTTGCCATTGGTCGAGCGGTTGGTGAAGCGCATGTAGCTTTCGAACAGGCTCTGGCCGACCGCATGGCGGTTCTCGGCAAACTGCTTGATGGGGCTGTCGTTGATCACCAGCACCGGCAGGCCGATGGCACCGCGCATCGGCTCCAACCGGGTCCGACCGGAGGTTGTCTCCTCCGTGCCGCCGAGCAGCTTGCGATAGGGCCGCTCGGCCACGCGGGCGAAAAGGTCGCCCCCGTTGTCGAGCAGCAGGTCGGGTTGATGACCCATAAGGGCGTCGATGAAGCCGGAATGGGCAGTCGCATCGGTCGTCTGCCCACCGATGACGGTGATGCCCTGACGTTTCAGATAATCGACCGTCGCCGGCTGGGTGCTGTTCAGGTTGCCGGTCGCCACGAGCTGCGCGCCGCCGGCCCTGAGCGTCATCAGCAGCGCTATGGTCTTTGGCTCCAGATGGATTGCCGTTCCGATCGTCAGGCCCTTGAACGGGAGGGTTGTTTCAAACTCGGCAGCAATGGCGCGCAGAAGCGCGCAGCTTTGCCCGACCCACTCGATACGGGACGGATGGCTGGAGGTGGTCATGGTGAGGGTCCTGGCTGTCTGTCGATGGTGCCGGCAAAGATAGTCCGGGCAGCCTGTCCTATGGCAGAGACATTAAACTGCGGCGGAGGGCAGTTTTCCTTCCTGGCGCCGCCCCTCTGCGAGCAGCCAATTCCGCAGGGCAGCAATCGGCTTGCGGTCCCTGTCGGCAATGCGGCAGCAGAACCGATAGCCGGTCGGCCGGCTGACAAAACCAAACGGCGCTTCGAGCGCGCCGGAGGCAAGGTCCGTTTCGATCGATGCCGCCGGCGCGATGGTGACGCCAAGCCCGCTGCGGGCGGCACTGAGGGCCAGCGTCAGATCGTCCACCTCGATCCGTTTGCGGAAGCGGACCGGAGCATTGCCGCTTTCGCGAAACCAGTCGTCCCAGAGATAGGGCACCGTGCGGGCGACCAGTGCGGTCATGTCCGCGAGATCGGGCGGCGTAAGGCCGGGGGACGGTTGCCCGACGGTGAGCACCGGGCCAAACCGGTCGTCCATGAAGGCGGTCGCGGCTATATCGGGCAGCGGTCGGTATTCACCGCCAACGATCAGGGCATCGATTTCAGGCATGTCAGTCAGCGACTGGTTGACGGCAACCGGGATGATATCGACCTCAAGGCCCGAGACGGCGCTTTGCAGCGTTGCCAGGCGCGGCATAAGCCATGCCGAGGCCATCGGCATCGGCACGCCGAGCCGCAGCCGGACGGTGCTGCCGCTCGACGAGATCTCTTCCGCCGCACGCGAGACGATGGCGAAGGCGACACCGACGGCATCGGCGAGCCGCCCTCCGGCCGGATTGAGGGTCACGCGGCCACCGTCGCGATCGAGCAGGGCAAAGCCGAAATGCTCCTCGAGGCTTGCAAGCTGCTGGCGCACGGCACCGGGCACGACGCCGAGCTCGATTGCGGCTGCGCGCAGGCTGCCGCACCGGGCCAGCGCATCGAAGGCGCGCAGGGCGTTCAGCGGCGGCAACGGACGCTGGGATTTCAGGTTCAGGTCGTCTGTCTGCATCATACGCCTCGGCCAACGGCCCTTCTCGACCTCGTGCATAGCCTATCCGGAGACCGGCTGTCGAACATTGCGTTTGGGATGAACGAGCCGTCTGCTCAGCGGGTGCGCAGACAAGAGCGCCTATCCGCTCGGCAGCGAGAAGGCGTGCGTGCTTGTCCTATGTTGTTGTCACACTGATATGCCTATTTTCCGGGCATGGCTTGCGTTCCAGCTCGCATAGGGATGCGCTCCATGCTCGCTTAGGGGCGCTGGTGGATGTAGCTTAAAAAATTGAATATTTCGAAGGTTTTTTGCGACAGCATCACTTTGAGCCAAGTCTGTACCGCCTGCTCTTTCGTCTATGGGCCGAGGAGACAAGGGAAGAAGATAATGCATGGATGTCATCGTCATGAGCGTATCGCCTAGTCGTGCCGCCGCGGATGCACCTGTGAAGAACGAGGTGCGGTTTTCCCGCGATCAGCTCACTCTCATTCTTGCCGCCTTGCCCGACCCGGCGTTCATTCTGACGCGCAGCGGCCGTTATGCGGCCCTGTTCGGTGGGGCGGATCACCGCTACTATCACGATGGCAGCAGTCTTGTCGGTCAGAGTGTTTTTGATGTCCTTGCCCATGACAAGGCGCTGTGGTTCGCACTGGAAATCGAAAAGGCGCTCGGCTCCCGGGCATTGCACATCGTCGAATACAGCCTCGCCGGAAGCGACGTTAAGGGCCTTGAAGATGCTGGGCCCGATCATCCGATCTGGTTTGAAGGCCGGGTCCAGGCGCTCGATTTTCCTGTCGACGGCGAGGACGCCGTGGTCTGGGTTGCCAGCAATATCACCGAGAAGAATGCCATTGAGCATCAGTTGCGCCAACAAAGCGAAACCGATCCGCTGACCGGCCTCTACAATCGCCGAAAACTGCTCGACGTGCTTGCGATCGAGTTCGATCTGGCCACGCGCACCCGCCGTCCGACATGCCTGCTGATGTTCGACGTCGACAATTTCAAGGCAGTCAATGACGAACTGGGGCATTCCGTCGGCGACGAGCTGCTGGCGACGATTGCCACCGGCTGCCGGCGGGCACTGCGGTCTGACGACGTGCTGGCACGTCTCGGCGGCGACGAGTTCGTGGTGTTGATGCCGGCGACGACGCTCGACGAGGGCGAGCCGATCGCGGACAAGCTGCGCCAGCAAATCTCGCTTGAACTGCAGAACAGGCTGGAGCTTTTCTCTACGATCAGCGGCGGTCTCACCGAAATGTCCCGAAGGGATGCGACGATCGGCGATATTTTGCGACGGGCTGACGAGGGCCTTTATCAGTCCAAGCGCAACGGTCGAAATCAGATCACGGTCGTTTGACGCCATTGCGATCGGTGTCGCGCGATGTCGGTAAACTCGCCGGGAAAATGTGTCGTCGGTATCGCCCGTGTCCGTTCCCGCTCTTTTTACGCGCGCAACCTGTCTAGAGGGACTAAGGTTCCACCGTATGACGGATGTATGGCCGCCTTGATGCCCGTCTTGGTGCGTTGACCCGTGTCGTGCCTGCGTCGATCCTGTTGTTCTGAGTAAGAGTTGGGGGCAGCGATGTGTGAGGCGTGGCAGCGTTCGTTGATCGAAGAAGACGAGCTCGTCAAAAAGGCGGCGACAACCATACCAAGGCTGTTGGATCATCCCGGCATTACGCTCGACCAGCTATCCCGGTTGCACCTGAATATTGACGAGTGCGTCGAGCGAATGGATGTGCTGATCGAGACGCTTGAGGCGAACGGCATCGACCGATCCTGGATCCAGATGGCGACAACGATCAGAAACAGCTGGGAGATGCTTGCGGAAGACGCGGCAAAGAAGGGGCTCGTCGTCAGTGGCGATACCATGCGAAAGACAATGGGGGGCTAGCCGCCAATCCGTAGACGGCAATATGGCGGGGCCTGCAGCAAGCCCGTTGCCAAACACCCCGGCACTGGCCCACGCTTCGCGGCGATGATCCTTGAGGTCTTCGCACTGATTGTCGATTGATGCGTCGTGCGAAGCCGCAGCGTCCTGTTCGAACTGGCCGGACGCCAGCGAACAACCATCGGATTTCACGCGCTGCGGCCAATAATGACCTCCCGCCGAGATCAATCGTCACATGTCGTGCTCTGCACGTGACCGGCGCGCGTCTGGCTGGATGCGCGTTTCGCTTCACGTGGCGGCGCTGCGGCCATCAAAGACCAAGCTGCTGGGGCGGCTAAATTTTCATGCTACAGGATTGCCACAAACGCCAATGGCGCAAGGCTTTGACGATGCCATTGGTTTTTGCGATAGCCATCTCGCGTCTCTAAAACCGGCCGTCTGCAGGCCGTCCGTGGCGCCTGCCGCGCCCAACCGTAGTGGCGTGCACGATGGCGGCGATTGAGACACACCCTCGTTCTTCTCTGGGAAAAGTTCGCCGCTGACCGAATTTTAAACTTGACTATTATAGACATGTTTCCAATTTTACGCCCGTTCGCGCAAAGCAGTCGCCGCGGACGAACCCGCTCCCGGCCAGGATCCTATGACGACCGAGACCCAATCCGAAACGCGCGTCGATATCTTTATTGCCCATCGTCCGGCGCTCATCGCCTATGCGGTCCGCCTGCTAGGCTCGCGCGATGCTGCCGAAGATATCGTCCAGGATGCGTTTGTCCGGTTTCTGCCTTCCAGCACCCGGACGGTTTCAAAAGGCCAGCTCCTCGCCTATCTCTACCGCACGGTCAGGAACCTCTCGCTCGATGTGCTGAGGCGCCGGAAGGTGGCCGCGATCGGCCACCAGGACGATGTGCCGTTCTGGTCGGTTCCTGCCGACGTGCCGACGCCGGAACAATCGACCTTGCTGTGCGACGACGTTCGCCGGATTTCGCAGATGCTCTCGGAATTGCCTGTCGAGGCGCGGGTCGCCGTCGAGATGCACCGCTTCGGCGGCTACACGCTTGAAGAAGTGGCATCGCATCTGGGCATATCGACAGCCAGCGCCCATCGTTACGTCACGGCAGCGATGATGAAGATTGCCACGGCACTTCTGGTCAACGCGACTTAAAGTGGTCGCTCCCTGAGAAAAAAAAGCGCGTCATTCGTCTTTGTCAAAAGAGGGAATGTTCGGGTAGAAGTGCCTCGGAAGAGGCCCAGACCGGCGTAGGATATATTGACCCAGGATCAGGAAATCGCAGCCGCTACACTGGAAGAAGCCATGGACTGGTTTCTGCGGCTGAAGGGTGAGCCGAATTGTCCCGAGCTCACCGCCGACTTCCAGCGGTGGTTGCATCGCTCTGATGATCATCAGCGGGCCTGGCAATATGCGTTGAGGACCTGGCAGTTGATGGGAGAAGCGGCTCCGGCCCATGAACATCTGTGGGCAGGCGCGGCGCGCGCCAACGTCATTTCGATCACCAGGCGTCGTTGGCGCCGCCCGGTCATGAGCGCAGTCGCTGCCATTGCCGCGACCCTATTCCTCGTCCTTGCCGGCCCGTCGCTGCTGATCCGACTTCAGGCGGATCACATCACCGCCACCGGCCAGAATGCCAGAGTGACGCTGGAGGATGGAACGCTCATCGAGCTTGGCGGCGACAGTGCCATCAAGACGGAGATGACCGCCGCCGGGCGCCACGTCACGTTGCTTTCCGGTGAGGCGTTTTTCGATGTCGCGCATAATCCGGCGCGGCCCTTTACGGTGGAGGCCGGAGGCGTCACGGTTCTGGTCGTCGGTACCGCCTTCGACGTTCGGCTTGCGGGAGGGGAAACGACCGTCGAGCTGGAAAGAGGCGTCGTTCAGGTCTCGGTCGAGGACGCCAGGGAAACGTCGGACTTCAGGCTGCTTCCGGGCGAGATGGCTGTCGTGAATGCGAGCGACGGCGCGGTTACCCGCAACACCATCCAGCCCGATCAGGTCGCCGCCTGGCGCAGCGGCCGGATCTTCGTCAAGGATGCGTCCATCAGTGCGGTCGCCGAGCAGCTTCAACGTTACCACTCGGCGTGGATAGCGGTGCCGGACCGAAAGCTCGCGGGTCTTAAGGTCACCGGTCTGTATGATCTTCATGATCCGGACGGTGCGCTGAAGGCGCTGGTCGAACCCTATGGCGGCCGCGTCCGCACCTTTTCGACCTATGGTCGCGTCCTGACGCAATACTGAAAATCCTGACAATAAAATTCAATTTTTCTGAGAAAAGAAACTGAGGTCCTCGTCTTTGTTGAAAAGCGCTCGGCAACGGAGCGCAATTCAAGGAGATGAGACTACGATGTGCATATCGCAAGGCCGCAAGGGATCCCGTCGTTTGAATTGGGGCGACGACGGCGGGCGTCCGATGGGACGGCTGATGGCAACGACGGCAATGGCGATTTGCCTGGCCTCGTCGCTGAACTGGCCGAGCCCGGCATTTGCGCAGGATGCACTGGCACAAGTGAGTGCCGATCGCAACTTCAACGTGCCGGCACAACCGCTTGCCGACGCGCTCAACGTCTTTGGCCGGCAATCGGGCCTGCAGGTGACGCTTGCCGCTTCGGTGTCCCGTGGCGTCATGTCCAAGGCGGTCGTCGGTTCCTACGCGCCGGAGGAGGCGCTTGCACGGCTGCTTTCCGGCACGGGCATCGAGTATCGCATCTCCGGCGGGCGAACGGCCGTGATCGGGACAGGGACGGCCGGTGGCGGCGCGGCAGTGGCGCCGGCCGACGGCTCTACGGCGCTTGATCCGATTTCGGTATTCGGGGACGCCACCGGCGTCGGTGAAATCGTCATCAGCCAGAAGGAGCTCGAACTTCTCAACCCGGCGAATATCGCCGACGTCTTCCGCGGCGAGCCAGGGATCGAGGTTGGTAGCTCGCTGCCGATGTCGCAGAAGGTCTATGTTCACGGCATCGAGGAAAACAATCTCGCCGTTACCATGGATGGCGGCCGCCAGAACAACAAGGTCTTCCATCACAACGCAACCAACCTCATCGATCCGAGCCTGCTGAAGGCCGTGCGCGTCGATGCCGGCATCGCGCCTGCGGATGTAGGACCAGGCGCGCTCGGCGGCGCCATTGCCTATGAAACGAAGGATGCCCGCGACCTGCTCGACGGCGACGGCTATGGCGGCTTCGTCAGCTCCAACTACAACTTCAACAGCAAAACCTTCCAGACCGGAATCTCCGCCTACGGCATGCAGGAAGGGCTCGAATTTCTCGGCTACTTCAATTTTGCCAAGGGGGACGAGTTCAAATCCGGCAACGGCAGCATCGTCGAGGGAACGCGCACCGATCTCCTGAGCGGGCTCGGCAAGGTGGCATACGAGTTCGAGAGTGGTGATCGTTTCGAGATCAGCCATGAACGCGTCTACGACGACGCCCCGCGCCCGTTCCGCGCCAATACCGGCTTCATCTCGGGCCGCCCGCCGTGGGAACCGCGCGTGCGCGACTATACGCTCGACCGGCAGAACACGGTCTTCTCCTATACCGACAGCACGCCTGAGGATTGGTGGGATCCAACCGTGGTGTTGGCCTACAGCTCGACGCGGCTAGAGATCCCGATCTTTCCTCGCCCGGTGCCGCCAAGCACGATATCGGTCCCCTATCCCGGCGCCGGCGAAACCGGCAGCTTCAACGGCAAGTTCGAAAACAAGTTCAGCTTCGATCTCGGCAGCATCACCGCCGGCGTCGATTTCTACAACGACAAGGCCGAACTCGAAGATCGCTTCGATGCCTCGACCGAGCGCGCGCGAAATGTCGGCATCTATGCGCAGGCGCGGCTCGAACCCTGGGAACGCACCCGGCTTTCCTTCGGTGCGCGCGGCGACCAGCAATGGTTCACCGGCACCACAAATGAGAAGTGGGACAATGCCGGTTTCAGCGGCAACGTCTCCGGCGAATATGATCTGATCGAGGACCTGCTGACGGCCAAAGCCGGCTACTCCCACGTCTGGGCCGGCGTCCCGCTTGCCGAAAACTTCATCATGAACCCGAACTGGAACTATGGAACCGGCCCGGAGCCAATAACGGCCGACAATTATGCCTTCGGCCTTGTCGCCAAGCATGACGGTTTCACCGTGGAAGGCAGCCTCTTCCACACAGATATCGACGACGCACGCACAGCCAAATACGCGGTCGCAAGGGCCATCGAGAATCATGATGTGCGCTCGAAGGGCTTCGAGCTCGGTGCCGGATACGACTGGGGCGACGGTTACTTCAAGGTCAAATACGCCAATATCGATGTCTCGATCGACGGCAAGCCGGCCGACTCCGACACCGGTATCTATCTGGCGGCCCCGGCCGGTCAGTTCATCACGCTCCTGGCCGCGCACAGCTTCATCGATTGGGGTGTCACCATCGGCGGCGATGTCGAGATCGCACTCGACAATGACGATGTTGCCGCCGGCACCCCGCCTCTTGAGGGCTACAAGGTGTTCAACACCTTCGTCGAGTATCAGCCGCCGAGCCACAGCAATCTGACCCTGCGCGCCGAGATCAACAACATCTTCGACGAGACCTACTCAGAGCGCGCCACCTACGGTCAGGAATTCGGCACCGTCACGCCACTCTATGAACCCGGCCGCTCCTTCATCCTGAGTGCCAAGGCGACATTCTGAGACGACATCGAAGGAAGAGGCATCATCGATGCCTCTTCCACCTTGCCGGCGAGTTGCCCACCGCATGTTTCCTCAAATCGTATTCGATTTAAGGATAAAAACATGCAGCCATTCAAAGTGCTACAGCGACCTTTGCGCGTCTAATAAGACGCGCGGCGCTGTAGCCAGATGCCTATAGTTTTCGTGCTGAAATCTTGCTGTTACATTACAATTTACTGAAATCGATGCTCATTTCCGCCCAGGCATGCTCGAACTTCGATCTCGCGATCAGCCAGGGAGGCATCGCTCTGGAAGCCGTCAGCCGCGCCAACAGCCGACCCTCGGCATTCTCTACCGCGACGATGACGCCATGATAGTCATCCTCCTCAGCAATTTCGTCCGCCACCAGGCGGCCGTGTTCGACGGCCTGGCTATCGTTGGCAAGCAGGGTGCCGACTTTGTCGCGGCTGGTAACGCCTGCCAGGTGGATGTGAAAAAGATAGCGTTGCATGATCTTGCTCAAACCATACGGCGATTGACGACAAACACTCGCGCCGCTGCGGGTATGGTTGTAGTAACACGCCTCTTATCTGTTTGCGCGTGACCGACGCGTGACACGCCTTTGCGTGCAATTCGATCTCTGGCCGACGGGCAATCGCAGAGTGGTGATCGCCAGGGGAAAGCGGGCTACTGTCGAATGCGGAAACGCCCTGCGAACGGTTTGGTACGGCACATCGTCGAGGACGAAACTTCGATTTTTCTCAGGTAGAAACCTGGTTGAGGAACACCAACTGCAGAGGGCGGGCAAGCAGGTCATCCGCCGTCGCTGCGAATGCCAGGAAGTGCGGCGTCTGAAAGTGCGCGTCGAGGGCGGCTCCGTCTGTGAACGCTTCTCGCATGTAGAACGTGCCCGGCTCTTCCTGCATTTCGAACAGGACGTAGTCGAGGCAGCCGGGCTCGTTGCGGGTCGGCTCGATCAGGGCGAGCAGCCCGTCACGCAATGCGTCGCGTTTGCCGGGTTCTGCGGTCAGTATTGCCAAGGAAATCACCTTCTCGGCGGAATGTGTCATCATTGCAATCCTTGTGGATAGGGACGCCTGGCGGCGCGAGAGGCTCGGTTGGCGGGATGGCGTCGGGTCTGGAGCAGGCGGCAAGTACGGTCGTCGAGGCAGCCTCCTCCCCATGACCTCTTTTGATCTTTTTGCGCACACACGCCGGCCGTGGCCGCCCCGATGGGGCGGTTTCGCAGCAGGCATCATGCTTTTGCGAAAGAGGAAGGCGGCGCTTCGCCCGCTCGTCTAAAAACCGGAGAGCACGATCTTGCCCTTGGCCCTACCGGACTCGATTACCGCGTGCGCGCGCTTCAGGTTGGCCGCATTGATCGTCCCGAAATGCTCGTTGAGCGTGGACTTGATCTTGCCTGCGTCGACCAGATCCGACACTCTGTTCAAGAGGACATTCTGTTTCTCGATATCGGCGGTCGCAAACAGCGAGCGTGTGAACATCAGCTCCCAATGCAGCGAGATGCTTTTGCGCTTGAGTGGAAGCGCGTCGAGTTGCTTGGGGTCGTCGATCAGGCCGAAACGTCCCTGGGGCGCGATCAGCTCGACGATCTGATCAAGGTGATCGCCGGTATTGGTCGTCGAGAACACGAAGCCCGGCTGGCCAAGCCCGAGGGCTTCGATTTGTGCAGCAAGCGGCTGCCGGTGATCGACAACGTGATGGGCGCCGAGCGATTTTACCCATTCTACCGTTTCGGGGCGAGACGCAGTGGCGATGACAGTGAGGTCCGTCAGCGCTCGTGCGATCTGTATCGCGATCGAGCCGACGCCACCGGCGCCGCCGATGATGACGATCGCATTTGCAGCGCCTGCGACCGGGCGGGTGACGTCAAGACGATCGAACAGCATTTCCCATGCGGTGATCGAAGTCAGCGGCAGGGCGGCGGCGGCAGAAAAATCCACCGACCTCGGCTTTCTGCCAACGATACGCTCGTCGACCAGATGAAATTCGGCGTTGGTGCCGGAGCGGTTGATGGCGCCTGCATAGAAGACTTCGTCGCCCGGCTTGAAGAAGGACGCATTCGGCCCGACGGCGCTGACCACACCAGCGGCATCCCAGCCGAGCACCTTCCACTGTCCGGGTTCGGGCTTCACTCCGCGGCGGATCTTCGTGTCGACCGGATTGACCGAGATCGCCTTGACTTCGACGAGGATGTCCCGGCCCTCGGGTTCCGGGCGCTGCAGTTCGATATCGACCAGCGACGTTTCGGCTTCGATCGGTTGGGGGATTTGGTAGGCTACGGCTCGCATTGAATGCTCCATCGGTTGAACGTGGCCAAGATGCGCACTATGCTGCAAGATCGCAAGAACGCACATAAAAAGCCCATAGTGTCGAAAAGGATACCATTGGATGGGACGCACACGCCACGATCGTTTCGACTGCAGTCCGGGATGTGCCGTCGAAGCGACGCTCAGCCTGATCGACGGCAAGTGGAAGGGGGTCGTTCTCTACAACCTGATGTCGGGCACCATGCGCTTCAACGAAATCCGCCGGAAGCTGCCGAACGTTACCCAGCGCATGCTGACGAACCAGTTGCGCGAGCTGGAGGCCGACGGCCTGATCACGCGCAAGGTGTTCGCCCAGGTTCCGCCCAGGGTCGACTATGATCTCTCGGAACGTGGCCGCACGCTGGAGCCCGTCATCCTTGCGCTCAAGACCTGGGGGGACGCCAACATGCCGTCGACCGGGAGTGTTGCGGCCTGATTGCCGCAACGGGAGGGCCATACTCACAGGTTTCCACGGTGTCCCACGCCACGACCCTATGCAGTGACAAGCACCCACATCATGCCGGCGAGCGCCGAGGCCAGCAATGTCGCGATCACCGAGGTGTTGAAGCGGAAGATCGCCAGCGCCGCCGCAAGCGTCAGCAACAGTGACGGCAGCACTAGCGAGCTCAGGACAGGCACATCGAGCGCAAGGCTGCCGACGCTCCACGGGACGACCTGCGAAAACAACGTGTGAAGGCCGAACCAGACCGCAAGGTTGAGGATGACGCCGACGACCGCAGCAGTGATGGCCGACATGGCGCCGGTCAGCGCGACATTGCCCCTCAGCTTCTCGATGAAGGGCGCCCCGAGGAAAATCCAGAGGAAGCAGGGCACGAAGGTCACCCACGTCGTCAGCAGCGCGCCCAGCGTCGCTGCCGTCATCGGAGAAAGCGTGCCGGGGTCGCGATAGGCGCCCATGAAGCCGACGAACTGGACGACCATGATCAGGGGGCCAGGCGTTGTTTCCGCCATGCCGAGACCATCGAGCATCTCGCCTGGTTTGAGCCAGCCGTAATATTGCACGGCCTCCTGCGCGACATAGGCGAGCACAGCATAGGCACCCCCGAAGGTGACGACCGCCATCTTGCTGAAGAACCATCCGATTTCGGTGAAGACACTGTCCGGCCCGACGAGCGCAAACAGCAGCGCCAGTGGCGCGAGCCATAGGGCGAGAAACACCGCGGACACCTTCATCGACCAGGCGAGGTTGGGGCGGGCGTGGATCGGTGTTTGTTCACCCAGGGCCGAATCCTCGTCCTTGAGGATCGGCCCGGTTGTTTTGCCGTGGCCGCCGCCGATGCGAAAGAGCGGCGAGCCCAGGCGTCCGCCGATGTAGCCGGCAATGCCGGCCGTCAGGATGATCAGCGGGAATGGGACGCGGAAGAAGAAGATCGCGACAAAGGCTATCGCCGCGATACCGATCATCAGCCTGTTTTTCAGCGCCCGGCTGCCGATGCGGAAAACCGCCTGGACGACGACGGCAAGCACGGCCGCCTTCAACCCGAAGAACAGTCCTTCGATCACGCTGACATTGCCAAAGGCGGCATAGACGTAGCTCAAGGCCAGGATGGCAAGGAAGCCCGGAAGCACGAACAATATGCCGGCGATGAGGCCCCCGACGGTGCGATGCATCAGCCAGCCGATGTAGATTGCCAGCTGCTGCGCCTCCGGACCGGGCAACAGCATGCAGTAATTGAGCGCATGCAGGAAACGGTGCTCGCCGATCCAGCGTTTCTCGTCGACGAGGATGCGATGCATCACCGCGATCTGGCCCGCCGGGCCGCCGAAGCTCAGGGCCGCGATCCGAACCCAGACCCAGAACGCTTCCGCAAGCGAGATGCCGTGGCCATGGGGCGCCGACGCCTTGCTGGCGTCGGCGGTGTGAACGACATCGGTCATTTCATGCACCCTTTTTCGGCGTGGGCCAGTTGTGCGTTTCACCGGTCGCATCGCGGCACCAGCGGTAGAAGGCATCGTAGAGCAGCATGCCTGCCTGCAACTGCTCATGATCGTCTGCATACATGCGGGAGAGCCCGAGCGAAACCGCAAGCAGGCCGGCGGCCTCTGGAGCGAGATCGAGGCGCGAGGTGTCTGCGCCCCGCACGATGGTTGCCAGCTGCAACATCGGCTCCGTTGCCAATCCGAATTCTTCGACCATCACGTCGAAGGTGCAGAGGTCGCCCCGATGACTCCAACGGATCGGGGCGTCGATGTCAAAGGGCGTGGCGTCGAAGCGGTCCGCGACAGCTTCGACTTCGGCGGGTGCCACGAACAGGAAGACGGCGTTTGGATCGACGAAGCGCCGAATAAGCCAGGGGCAGGCGATGCGGTCGATCTTCGGGCGCGCGCGCGTGACCCAGAGCGTGTGTCGGTTCGTCTGACGTTTCGGCACAGCAGAGACGGGCACGGACGGATAGCCGGTTTCGACCCAGGCCTCAAAGCCGCCTTCCAGGACATCGGCCGGAATTCCCGCGTGCCGCAGCCAGGCGGCGACCCCGTGGCTCAGCTTCTTGCCGCGCTGGCAGATGATGACGGCGGATCGTCCCGCGAAGTCGTTGCCCCAGTTCTCAACGAGCCGGTAGTCGCGCCGGAGCGATCCGGGGATCAAGCGCGGATCGGCATCGAAATCCTCGCCGATCCTGACATCGATCAGCGCGGGACATTTGGGAGTACCAATGAGGCGGGCAAGTTTGTCCGGGGAAATTTCAAGAGGTGACGGCATAACGCGTCCTCCGTCTGAGCGGTTGAATGGACGCGATACTTCGGCTGTCGCCTCGTGGGGTGATCGCGACCCCATGGTGATATTTTTCCGCTGTTTCGCGCAGGCTGTCAAGCAGTTGTACGGTGCACCGGGGGGGATTGACGACCGCCGTGTCATCCGGCCGCGTGCAGGCGCCTTTATCTCAGCCTGTTGCTGAACCGGCCCTCCCTCTAGAGCATTTCCAGGAAAAGTGCGAAGCGGTTTTCCGTCAGGAAATGCGTAAAAACAAAGAGATATAGCGTTTCTACGACTCCGCTTAAACCGGAAACGCTCTAGGGACTGCCTTGCTCGATTGTGGCCGGGCGCGCTTGTTCGTCGTCCTCCGCGGAAACATGCTTGGCCTCGGTATCGCTCGTCGTTGCCGGTGCGTGCACCCCGCCTGTGGTCGAAAGACCGGCAAGCCGATGGCCGCGCTCGCGCAACGATTGAAACACGACATAGAGGGCAGGGATGATGAAGATCCCGATCAGCGAGGCCGCAAGCATGCCACCCGCGACCCCCGTGCCGACGGCCCGCCGGCTCAGCATGCCTGCCCCTTGCGCCGTGACCAGAGGGACGAGGCCGACGATGAAGGCGAAGCTCGTCATCATCACCGCGCGGAAGCGGGCGCGTGCGCCTTCGACCGCGGCCTCGACGATGCCAGCACCCTTCTCGCGATGGAATTTGGCGAATTCGACGATCAGGATCGCGTTCTTGGAGGCGAGTGCGATCAGCACGACGAGGCCGATCTGGGCGTAGATGTCGAACGACAAGCCCGCCACGAGAACCGAGACCAGGGCGCCCGCGACGCCGACGGCCACCGACAGCAACACAGGGACCGGGATCGTCCAGCTTTCGTAGAGCGCGACGAGGAACAGATAGGCAAACAGCACCGCAAGCGCGAGGATAGCCGTCGTCTGTCCCGCCGCTTCAAGCTCCTGCAAGGCTGTGCCGGTCCACTCGTAGCTGTAGCCCGCTGGCAGGGTCGTTGCCGACAGGGCTTCCATCGCGGCGAGCGCCTCGCCAGACGATACGCCAGGGGCGGGCTGCCCATTGAGCGTGATCGAGCGATAGTTGTTGTACCGCACGATCGACTGCGGGCCGATGACGTATTCGACGCGCGCGACCGAGGCGACCGGGACCATGCCACCGGACGCGTTGCGGACGTGCAGACGCGAGATGTCGTCGACCGAACTGCGGTCGGCTTCGGCCGCCTGCAGATTGACCTTCCAGCTTCGTCCGAAGAGGTTGAAGTCGTTGACGTAATAGGACCCGAGCGTTCCCTGCAGGGTGTTGAAAAGGTCGCTCACGGATACGCCGAGCGCCTGCAGGCGATCCCGATCGAGATCGAGATAGAGCTGCGGCGAGCTTGCGGAATAGGTGGTGAAGGTGGGGCCAAGCAGCGGATTTTGATTGGCGGCGACGATCAGGCCGCCGGCGGTTGCAGCGAGCTCTGCGGGCGGGCGGCCCTGCAGGTCGAGCAGCTGGTATTCGAAGCCCGACCCCGTGCCGAGGCCCATGATCGGCGGCAGGTTGAACGCGAAGATCTGCGCGCCGCGGACGGCCGTGCCCTTGGCCATGGTCGTTGCGATCGCCGCATCGACGGAACTGGCCGCGCTGGTCCGCTCGGCGAACGGCTTCATCGTGACGATGGCAAAGGCGCTGTTCGATTTGGCCAGGCCATCGAGGAAGCTGTAGCCGGTAACCGTAATGACGTCGGCGACACCATCGATGCCGCCGAGCATCTTTTCGACGTCGCGCACAACCGCATCCGTGCGGTTGTAGGACGCGCCCTCCGGCAGCCGTATTTCGGTGAAGTAGGCGCCCTGGTCTTCGCTTGGCAGAAAGCCGGTCGGCACGACACGGAAAAGCCAGCCGCTGGCGCCGATTGCGACGGCCAGGAGCAGGATGCCGAGGATCGCCCGACGGGCGATATGCCCGGCGACAAGGACATAGCCATCGCGGCCGTTATCGATCCGCCGCGAGAGCCAGCCGAGGACGCCGCGCTTCGGCCCGTGATGCGGCTTGAGCAGGATGGAGCAGAGTGCAGGGCTCAAGGTCAGCGCATTGATGGCGGAGATCACCATCGACACGGATACGGCCACGGCAAACTGCTGGAACAGTTGCCCGCTCAATCCCGGAATGAATGCGACGGGAACGAATACCGACAGCAAGACGAGCGTAATGGCAACGATCGCTCCGGTGATCTCGCCCATGGCGAGACGCGCCGCCTCGGGCGCTGCATGCCTGGGTTCTCCTCCATCACGCGCTCGATGTTCTCGACCACCACGATCGCGTCGTCGACGACGATGCCGATCGCCAGAACCATCGCCAACAGCGACACCGTGTTGAGCGAAAAGCCCATGGCAAGGATGATCGCGAAGGTGCCGATCAGCGCGACGGGCACGGCGACGAGCGGGATCAATGTCGCCCTGACATTGCCGAGGAACAGGAAGACGACAATGATGACGAGTACGAACGCTTCCAGCAGCGTATGCACAACATTCTCGACGCTCGCCTCGACGAACTGGGTCGTGTCGTAGGAGACGGAATAGGTCAGTCCCTCAGGAAACGACTGGGAAAGGCGCTCCATCGCCTGTTTGACGCCTTCGGCGGCCGCAAGCGCATTGGCTCCCGGTGCCTGGTAGGTGCCGATCATCGCAACCGGCTTGCCGTTGAAGCGGGCGCTCGAGTCGGAGCTCGCGGCACCCAGTTCGACTTTGGCAATATCGCGGATGCGCACGAAGGACCCGTCCGGCTCGGCCCTCAGGACCACGTTCTCGAACTGGGCGGGGTCGGTCAGACGTCCCTGGGTCTGCAGGTTGAGCTGAAACAGCGGATCGTCGGTCATCGGCTGCGCGCCGATCCGGCCGATTGCCGCCTGGACGTTCTGCGCCTTCAGCGCGTTGATCACATCGGTCGGCGTCAGACTGAGATTGGTCAGGCGGTCGATGTCCAGCACGATGCGCATGGCATAGTCTTTGGCGCCGAACAGCGAGGCATCCCCGACGCCCGGAACCCGCTTGACCGTGTCCATCAGGTTGATCGTGGCGTAGTTGGACAGAAACAGCGAATCGAAACTGTCGTCCTTGCCGTAGATGGTGATCACCTGCATCAGGGCAGATGATTTCTTGCGCACGCTGACGCCGGTCTGCTTGACCTCCGCCGGTAGCCCGGCCTCGGCAAGCGACACGCGGTTCTGCACGTTGACGGTGGCGATATCGGGGTCCGTGCCGACGGCAAATGTGACGGTGAGCGTGTAGGAACCGTCAGCGCCGCTCGTCGACTTCATGTAGAGCATGTCGTCGACGCCGACGATCTTGCTCTCGATCGGTTGGGCGACGGTGGTTTCGACCACCTCGGCGCGGCGCCGGGGTAGCTTGCGGTGACGCTCACCTGTGGCGGCACGATGTCGGGAAACTGCGCGATCGGCAGCCGGGTGAGCGCGATCAGGCCCGCCAGCGTGAGGACGATCGAGATGACGGCAGCAAAACGCGGGCGATCGATGAAGATTTCGGAGATCATGCTCAGCCACCCGTCGCCGCTGCCGCGTCAACGACGATGCCCGGTCTGACCTTGCCGACACCTTCGGTGATGACGTTTTCGCCTTCTTTGAGCCCCTTGCTCACCACGGAGAGGCCGCGAGCGGAGCGGGAAACGTCGATGCGGCGCAGCTCGACCTTGGAGGCAGCATCGACCACCATGACGAAGGCGCCCTGCTGGTCGCGCTGGACCGCCTGCTCAGGCACCGCCAGAACGTCCTGCTTGTCGGACTGCTCAAGGATAACGCGCACGAGGGTGCCGTCGAGCAGCAGGGAGTTCGGGTTGTCGAACTGCGCGCGCACTGTCACGGTGTCGGTTCCTTGCGCGACGTTGCTGGCGATGAAGTCGATGGTGCCTTTCAGCGGATATTCGGTACCGTTGGGCAAGGTCAGCGCGACATTGGCGCCGCCGGGCATCTCGCCCTTCTGCACCCGCTCCCGGTAGGTCAGGAGCAGCGAGGTGGACACCGGAAAGACGACATAGATCGGATCGAGCCGCGTCAACGTGACAAGCGGCCCGGTATCCGGGCCGACCAGTGCGCCGACATCGGCGGTCGTCAGGCCCAGCACGCCGTCGAAGGGGGCGGTAATCCTGGTATAGGAGAGGTTGAGGTCGGCGCTCTGCTTGCTGCCCTTGAGCCGTACGAGTTCCGCCTCCGCCTTCTTGACTTCGGCGTTAGCGGTATCGACCTTGGCCTGGGAGATCGTATTGCTTGTGATCAGCTGCTTGGCACGGTCTCGTTCGAGCACGGCAAGATCGCGCTGGGCCTCGGCCGCCTGGATCGAACCCTCTATTTCCTGTACCGCCGCCCGATAGGCGCCGTCCTCGACCTGATAGAGCATGGTCCCGGCCGTTACCGTCTGCCCTTCCTTGAAATCGACCGCCTCCAGGAAACCGGCGACGCGTGCGCGGATGTCGACCTTCTGGGTCGCAACGACGCGGCCCGTCAGATCGACGCTTTCACGCAGGTCGACGATCCTGGCGGGCGCCACGACCACGGCCGGCGCCTGCTGCGCGTGAGCGGGCGACAAACTGAATGTGATTGCCAGAAGGAAGGAAAAGACAGAGAAGGCGACTTTCGGCACGGTCATGCCAGGTCCTTTCAGCAACAAGGCCAGGTTCAGTCCCACGTGGTCTGCTCAACCGCACACTAGTCAGGAAAGCTCTTCCTTTGAAGAGTAAATCGCCTTTCTGTAACTGTTACGTCGGCTTTCGACGCACGGTAGCGCGATGCGCAAACCGTGAGCGCCGCCTGGCAGCATGTGGCGTTTGATGCCGAAGATCGACGAGGTGGCGCCGCGATCCACCGGGACGTCAATCCCCTGGGCGCGGACGCATCCCTGCAGTGCGAACGCATCTCTCGGTGCGCACGCCCGGCGCATACCTGACGCTTATGCGCGAGGCATGCCGGCCGGCTCCAGAAACTTGCGAAGTGCTGCGATCCTGAAGATCGCGTTGGCCGCGCCATAGCCGCGGTATCCGCGCCGCTCGACGATCTCGAAGAAGAATCCACCAGAGAAGGTCGGGCTGTAGAGTTGGAAATACTCGCCGTGCTCGTCCTTGTCGTAGAGGATGTTGTGCGCCTTCAGCCGCTCGGTGAAATGCGGATCGAGCCCGAAACGGGCTTCGAGGTCGTCGTAATAGTTGGGCGAGATCGTCAGCGAGACAAAGCCGCGCTCTGCAAGCACGTCTGCAGTCCTGAAGATATCGTCCGTCTTGAAGGCCAGATGCTGAATACCCGAGCCGAACGTGTCGGCGATGAAACGACCGGCAAGCGTGTTGCGGTTCTCGGCGCCATTCATTGTGATGCGCAGGGATCCGGCGGCGTTCTCTACCACCTGGCTGCGCACGATGCCCGAGGGGTCGATGATGTCGACAAGCGGGGTCTTATGGGCTTCCAGCAGCGAGGTATAGAAGAGCAGCCACGTCAGCAGTTCGTCGTAGTGCATCGTCTGGGCGATGTGGTCGATCGATGACAACCCGGCCGAGGTCGCGCTGAGGTCGTCGACCGGATCGAACTCGACGTCCCATATGCTGCCGAGGTCACTGTGGCGATCGAGGAAGTAGACGATGCCGCCGCCGACCCCGTGAACGGCTGGCATCTCGATCTCGCCCTCGTCCACCGGCTGGGCGAAGGTCTCGGCGCCGAGCGCCAGCGCCCGCCGGTGCGTGGCCCGGGCATCGTCGACGAGCAGGCCCATCGCATAGGCCGAAGTGCCGTGAACCAGGTAAGAAGAGTTGGCAAAGCCGCGGCTTTCCGTGTTGATCACCAGCCTGATATCGCCCTGCTGGAAGACGGTGACGCTTTTCGTCTTGTGACGAGCGGCCTTGCGGAAGCCGAGTGTGCGGATCAGCGCCTCGAATTGCGGTGCTTCGCTTTCGTCGATGGTGAATTCGATGAAGGCAATGCCTTCGACGCCTGATCGAGCCGGCATTTCGGGAACGGGGAGGGCAATGTCGGGCTCAGTCCGCCGGACCTGGTCGCCGAGATAGAGCAGCGAGCGCTGGCCATCGACCGAGATCGCCGTCGCCGAGCCGCCGCGAAACTGATCGTTGAAGATCTCGAGCGACAGATAGCCGTCATAGCCGGTGGCCGCGACAGCTCGCATGAACTCGAGAACGGGCAGGTCGCCTTCGCCCGGCATGTTGCGGAAGTGCCGGCTCCAATAGAGCAGGTCCATGTCGATCAGCGGCGCGTCCGCCAGCTGGATGATGAAGATCTTCTCCTTGGGTATGGATCGGATCGAGTTGACGTCGATCTTGCGCGCCAGCGTGTGAAAACTATCGAGGATGAGGCCGACATTGGCATGATCGGCCCGGCGCACCACCTCCCAGGCATCGCGGTGGTCGTTGATGTGGCGTCCCCAGGCGAGCGCTTCGTATCCGACCCGCAAGTCCCGCCTGGCCGCCCTTTCCCCCAGTTCGCGAAAATCGGCGGCAGCCCGGTCAAGACCGCCGAGTGCGGCGGGAGAGACATTGGAGCAGACGAGCACCAGGTCGGTTCCCATCTCCTGCATCAGGTCGAATTTGCGTTCCGCACGGTCGAACGTCCTGCTTCTGAGCGGCTCCGGCATGCCCTCGAAATCGCGGAACGGCTGGAACAGAGAAATCTCCAGGCCATGGTCGCGCACCATCTGGCCGACCTGGCGCGGACTTTCATCGAAAACCAGAAAATCGTTCTCGAAGATCTCGACGCCATCGAAGCCGGCCTTTGCTATCGCCTCCAGCTTGCTGCGCAGGTCGCCGCTCAGAGAGACGGTCGCGATCGAGGTTTTCATGCGTGTCTCCTTCGATGCCCTGTCGTCAGGCGGTCAGGGCCTTGAAATGGGCAAGCATGCGGGCCGCATCCGGCTCGCGCCCGGTAAACAGACGAAAGGCGCCGACCGCCTGAAACACCGCCATGCCGCCGCCGTCGAGCGTCTTGCAGCCGCGCCGCTTGGCCTCAGTCAGCAGTTCGGTTTCCAGCGGGAAATAGACGACTTCCGCCACCCAATGATGTGGTTCGAGCAGTTCGGCTGGAAGTGGCAGGCCGGGATATTTCGCCATCCCGGTTGGCGTAGCATGGAGCAAACCGTCCGCTGCTCTCATAGCGGATGGAAGGTCGGTGCCGGCAACAATGTGTGCTTGTGGAAACAGCGGCGACATGCTGGATACCAGTGCTTCTGCGCGCTCGATCTCCCGGTCGAACACCGTCAGTGAAGTTAGCCCCATCGATAGGATCGCGTAGGCTGTCGCAACGCCGGCGCCGCCGGCGCCGAGTTGCACCGCGTGCGACAGCGCTACTCCGGGCAGACCGCGGCGAAAGCCTTCGGCAAATCCCCACCAGTCGGTGTTGTGGCCGATGCGGCGACCCGCCTTGAGCACGACGGTGTTCACAGCACCGAGATCTCGGGCCTCGTCGGACAGCTCGTCGAGAAAGGGAATGACCAGTTGCTTGCACGGGTGCGTGATGTTCAATCCGCAAAGGCCCCGCTGTTCGGCCTCCCGCAGCAACTGCGGCAGGTCGTCCGGGCTCGCGCCGCGCTGCGTCAGGTCGATCAGCTCGTACTCATAGGTAAGGCCCTGTGCCGCACCTTCGCGCATATGCATGGCCGGTGTGAGCGAGGCTTGAATGCCGGCGCCGATCAATCCGGCTTTCAACGGTTTCAGAAGGGTCTCAGTCATCTCGACGGCTTTCATCAATCGGTTGGTTGCCGACCCGCATAAAAGCGGGCCGGCGGCAGGCTTACTGGCCGCGAAGCGTCTGAAGCTCCTTGAACAGGGCTGCGACAGTGTCGGGACCGATTTCGGCGCTGAACTTCTCGATCATCGGCTTGACTGCGTCGCGCAGCTTCTGGGTTTCCTCCGGCGAAAGCTCACTGACTTCCATGCCGGTCGCCTTGATGTCGGCGATCGCTTTGGCGTCGAACTCGCGCGAGACCTGGCGCTGATAGTCGCGGGCCTCGGTGGCCGAGGTCTGCAACACTACCTTCTCCTCGTCGTTGAGACCGTCCCAGAATTTCTTGCTGATCAGCACGATCTGCGGATTGTACTGGTGACGGGTCACCGTCATGTACTTCTGCACCTCATAGAACTTGGCGTTGAGAATGTTTGCGGCCGGATTTTCCTGGCCGTCGACCGTCCCGGTCTCGAGCGCGGTATAGAGCTCGGTATAGGGCAGCGGCACGGCATTGGCGCCGAGATTGTTGAAGAGCTCGATCGGGATCGGCGACTGGATCGTGCGGATCTTCAGGCCCTTGATGTCCTCGATCTTGGTGACCGGGTGACGATTGTTGGTGAGATTGCGGAAACCGAGCTCCCAATAGCCCAGCCCAACGAGCCCGGTGTCCGGCAAAAGATCGGCAAGGCCGGTGCCGAAGGGGCCGTCCATCACCTTGTCGGCCTCTTCGCCATTGTTGAACAGGAAGGGCAGATCGACGGCGCCGAACTGCTTGACGTTGCTTGCCAGGATGCCGGCGTTCAGAACCGTCATTTCGATCACGCCGCCCTGCAGCGCCGATACGGTCTGCACGTCGCCGCCGAGCACGCCGCCCGGAAACAGCTTGACCTCGATCTTGCCGCCGCTCTTGTCCTTCACCAGTTCGGCGAACTTCTCCATGCCCATCACCTGGGGATGGCCCTTGTTGTTGGCGGCGGCGAACTTGAGCTGGTGCTCGCGAATCTCGGCCAGCGCCGGGCTCGCTGCGATCAGCGCTACCGGCACGGCGAGCCCGAGCGCGATTTTCATCAGTCTGTTGAACATGTTTTCCTCCCATATTTGGCCGGGTTCTCCCTCCGGCCGGTTGAACTTTGCATGTGTTTTTTGTGCCTATCGCGCAAACCAGGAAACCGGCGCGGTCACCAGTTGCGGGAACAAGACGAGCAGGAACAGGACGATCAGCTCGGCGATCAGGAACGGCATGACCCCCCTCATGAGGTCTTCCATCTTCAGCTTGGAAACGCCGCAGATGACGTTGAGCACCGTGCCCACCGGCGGTGTGATCAGGCCGATCGAGTTGTTGATGATGAACAGCACGCCGAAATAGACCGGATCGATGCCCGCCTGCTTGATGATCGGCATCAGCACCGGCGTCATGATCAGGATGGTCGGGGTCATGTCCATGGCGGTGCCGACCACGACGACGAGCACCATGATCGCTAGGAGCAGGAGCGTCTGGTTGTCCATCAGCGGCTCGACCAGGGCGGCGAGGTCGCCGGGCACGTCGGCAACCGTGATCAGCCAAGCCGAAACGGCCGAGCAGGCAACGAGGAACATGACGATGGAGGTGATCTTCGCCGCAGCCACGAAGACCTGGAACAGCTTGGCCGGCGGCAGCTCGCGATAGATCACCATCGACACGAACAGCGAATAGACGGCGGCGACGACGCCGGCCTCCGTCGGGGTGAACACGCCGAACTTCAAGCCGACGATGATGATAACAGGCAGGAACAGCGCCCAGAGGCTGTCGATGAAGGTCTTCATCCTGACGGCGCCGCTCTGGCGCGGCGGCAGTTGATGCTGCTCCTTGCGCGACACGATCAACCAGGTCACGCAGAGGGCGGCTGCAATCATCAGGCCGGGGAAAATGCCGGCCAGGAAAAGCTTGGTGATCGAGACACCGCCGACGACGCCGTAGAGGATGAAGCCGATCGACGGCGGAATGATCGGGCCGATGATCGACGCGGAGGCGAGCAGGCCTCCGGCGCGGGCCGGATCGTGGCCGGATTTCAGCATCATCGGCAACAGAAGTGCGCCGAGCGCTGCCGCATCGGCAACGGCCGAGCCGGAAAGGCTCGCCATGATGCAGGCGGCAAAGATGGCGACGAAGCCGAGCCCGCCGCGGATATGGCCGACCAAGGCCATGGCAAGATCGACGATGCGCCGCGACAGGCCGCCGGTGTTCATCACCTCGCCGGCGAGCATGAAGAAGGGCACGGCCATGAGCGGGAAACTGTCGGCGCCGTTCAGCACGTTCTGGGCGACGATCTGGGCGTCGTAGAGGCCGAGATACATCATCAGCGCGACACCGCTGATGATCAGGGCGAAGGCAATCGGCACACCAAGGGCCATCGGACCAAGCAGAGCGCCGAGGAAAATGGTAACGGTCATCGTCGTCTCCTCAGGGCTTTGCGATGGGTTGGGCGAGCGAAGGCGTCGGGTGGTCGTCGAGGACGGCCTGATCCTCGCTGTCACGCACGAACTCGGCCGTGGCCACATCGATGCGACCCGTGAGCACGCAGAACGCGTCCCAGAGGATGATCAGAAAGGCGGGAATGCCGAAGGCGAGGCCGGCGCCGTAGAAGAAGCCCATGGAAATGCCGGTGGCCGGTGCTGCGACATGCAGATTGATCAGTGTCTGCGTCCAGCTGCCGCTGATCATCAGCCATGTTGCGCCCAGCATCAGTGCGTGACCGCAGAGAATGGCGACCTTCGCGCCGAGCGGCGGCAAGCGGCGCAGCAGCGAGTCGACGCCGAGATGGGCATGTTCCCGCATGGCAATGACGGCGCCGAGAAAGGTCAGCCAGATGAAGAAGATGCGCGACAGTTCTTCGGAATAGGTGATGCCCGTGTTGAAGGCGTAACGCAGCACGACATTTCCGAAGACCAGCACCACCATGCCCGCAAGTAGAAGCGCGATGGCGACCTTCAGCATCAGGAAGCAGAATTCGATTATCCTCACCATTTCGCTCCTCCCAGGCGATCAACCGCGACTTGCGGTCTGTGACATCCGTCATCGATCAGGACATCCAGGCGCGCAAGGCTGGCATGCCGATCTCTCCTCCAAGCGACCAGGATGCCGTTTCAAAATGTACTAACTAGTTCGAATGTCAAGCGGCATGTCTTGAAAGAAACCGGCAAGCCCAATAAGACTTTGGGCAGGACGCGGAGTGGAGCCGCGGTCAATGCGTGACGGCCACGGCCGTTTCTCGTTGAAAATCAAGGGTGAGGAAGTAATTGGGCATGGCGGCGCGAGCAGAGAACGGACGCAAGAACGATCCACAGCGCACGAAGGAGGACATCCTCATCGTCGCGACGGACGAGTTCGCGACCCATGGTCTCGCAGGCGCCCGAGTCGACGCGATCGCCGAAAAGACCCGAACCTCCAAGCGGATGATCTACTACTATTTCGAAAGCAAGGAGGGGCTCTATCTCTCCGTACTCGAGCGGTCCTACCGCAAGATCCGGACGCTGGAGGCCGATCTGCAACTGTCGAGCCTCGCGCCCGAGGCTGCGTTGCGCACCCTGATTTCAACCACCTTCGACCACGATCAGGCCAACCCGGAATTCGTGCGGCTGGTCAGCATCGAAAACATCCATCACGCCGCCCATATGATGCGCTCGGAAGCGATCCGCGATCTCAACGTCTCGGTTATTGAAACCATTGCCGGCATTCTGGAACGCGGTGTTGCCGAAGGTGTGTTCCAGCGCAAGGCAGATCCGATCGACGTGCACATGTTGATCAGCGCGTTCTGCTTCTTCCGTGTCTCGAACCGCTACACGTTCGGCACGATCTTCCGCCGTGACCTTTGCGAGCCGGAGACGATGCAACGGCACAAGGGGCTGATCGCCGATGCCGTGTTAAGCTACCTCAAAACTCAGGAATAGCCCGACAAAACATGTTCAGGCGTTGCGCAGGTGCTCTGTCGGCAACGCGGTCGTATATTTGATCTGGCTGAGCGCGAAGCTCGATCGGATGCTAGAGACGCCAGGGATTGTCGTCAGAAAGTCGACGACGAGCGCCTGATATTTCATCAGATCCTCGACGACGACGCGCAGCATGTAATCCGACTCGCCCGTCATCAGGTAACATTCGACGATCTCCGGCTTGGTCTTGATGGCAGTGCTGAAGACATCGAGCGAGGCGCGGTCCTGCTGCTTGAGCGAGACGTGCACGAACACGTTGACCGCAAGGCCAAGGGCGAAGGCGTCGACGAGCGCGACCGAGCCCTTGATGACCCCACTCTCCTTGAGTTCGTTGACCCGCCGCCAACAGGGAGAGGCGGACAGTCCGGTTGCATCGGCGAGCTCGGCCGTGCTGATCTCGGCGTTCTGCTGCAAGAGATCGAGAATACGGATGGTCGCGGCGTCAAAGCTTGGCGTCTTCTTCGGCATGAAATTTCCTAAAATGGCGTTTCGGCGGTCAGTATTGCCGGTATCGGCAAAAATTCCAACAAAGATAGATCGGATATTTCGCGTCGCTGGGTGTAGCGTTTCCGGGTTCTGGGAGGAGCCGACATGGAAGAGCAGATTCTTTCGACCGCCACGCTGAAATGCCTGAAGGATCTTGAGCGACAGGTCCTCTGGCACGCATGCTGGATGATCCACAACGCCAATCACATCCGGGAAAAAGGCGAGGTGAAAGTCGGCGGGCACCAGGCGTCGTCCGCCTCGATCACCTCGATCATGACGGCGCTGTACTTCCACACCCTTCGGCCGGAGGATCGCGTTGCCGTCAAGCCGCATGCCGCGCCTGTCTTCCACGCAATTCAGTACCTGATGGGCAACCAGACGCGCGAGAAGCTGCAGAATTTCCGCGGCTTCGGCGGCGCGCAATCCTACCCCAGCCGCACCAAGGATATCGACGACGTCGATTTTTCGACCGGCTCTGTCGGTCTGGGTGTCGGTATCACCGCCTTCGCCTCGATCATCCAGGATTACATCGCCTCGAAGCCCTGGGCGCAAAAGCGCAGCGACGGTCGCATGATCGCGCTCGTCGGCGATGCCGAGCTTGACGAAGGCAATATCTATGAGTGCCTGCAGGAGGGCTGGAAGCACGATCTGCGCAACACCTGGTGGGTGATCGATTACAACCGTCAGAGCCTCGATGGTGTCGTTCGCGAAGGTCTGTGGCAGCGGATCGAGGCCATCTTCACCGCTTTCGGCTGGGACGTGAAGGTCGTCAAATATGGCGCCTTGCAGCAATCGGCGTTCAAGGAACCCGGTGGCGAGACGCTGCGCGCCTGGATCGACCGTTGCCCCAACCAGCTCTATTCGGCCTTGACCTTCCAGGGCGGCGGCGCCTGGCGCAAGCGGCTGCAGGACGAGATCGGCGATCAGGGGAATGTCAGCAAGCTTTTGGCTTCGCGCAGCGATGACGAGCTTTCCGAGCTGATGAGCAATCTCGGCGGCCATTGCATCCAGACGCTTGCTGAGACCTTTGCCAGTATCGACCATGACCGTCCGACGGTCTTCCTTGCCTATACGATCAAGGGCTGGGGAACGCCGCTGGCGGGGCACAAGGACAACCATGCCGGCCTGATGACCAAGGCACAGATGCAGGACTTCCAGCAGAAGATCGGCGTCAGGGTCGGCGCGGAATGGGAGGAGTTTGCGGCAGTCGCCGATGCCGGAGCTGCGAAGACCTTTTCGAAGAGCGTGTCGTTCTTTGCCCAGGGTACCCGGCGGTTCAAGTCTGAACCGGTGCAATCGGCCGGGCCGGTTTTGCTCGATGACCGCGAACTTTCCACCCAGGCGGGGTTCGGCAAGATCCTCGATGCCCTGGCGCAGCGCGACGATGCGCTTGCCGCCCGCATCGTGACGATGGCGCCTGACGTGACAGTCTCGACAAATCTCGGCCCCTGGGTCAACCGGCGTGGCCTTTTCGCCCGCGACATGCAGGCCGACACGTTCCGCGACGAGAAGGTTCCCTCGGCGCAGAAATGGGCCTTCGGCCCTGGCGGTCAGCATATCGAGCTCGGGATTGCCGAGATGAACCTCTTCCTGCTTCTGGGGGCTGCCGGCCTTTCCCATTCGGTGTTCGGTGAACGCCTGCTTCCGATCGGCACCGTCTACGATCCGTTCGTGGCGCGCGGGCTCGATGCGTTGAACTACGCCTGCTACCAGGATGCACGGTTCATGATCGTCGGCACGCCGTCAGGCGTCACACTGGCGCCGGAAGGCGGCGCTCACCAATCGATCGGCTCGCAGCTGATCGGCATGAGCCAGGATGGGCTTGCCAGTTTTGAGCCTGCCTATCTCGACGAACTCTCGGTGATCATGGATTGGTCCTTCGACTATATGCAGCGCGATGGCGATGCCGTGCACGACGAACGGACGTGGCTGCGCGATACGACTGGCGGTTCCGTCTATCTCCGGCTGACGACCCGTCCGCTCGAACAGATGCAGCGCCGCGAGGATGCGGCCTTCCGCCAGGGCGTGATCGACGGTGCCTACTGGCTGCGCGAGCCGCGACCGAACACCCAGCTGGTGCTGGCCTATCAAGGTTGCGTCGCCCCCGAGGTGCTGATGGCGGCGGGGCGACTTGCGGAACGTCACCGCGATGTCGCTGTGCTGGCGGTGACGTCCGCCGACCGGCTCAACGCCGGCTGGACTGCGGCACAGCGTGCCCGTCGTCATGGCCACCACAGCGCCGAAAGTCACATCGAGGCGCTGCTGGCGCCGCTATCCGATAGCTGCGAGATCATTGCCGTGACGGATGGTCATCCCGCCACGCTCGGCTGGTTTGGATCGGTGCATGGCCACCGAACCGTCTCACTCGGCGTCGAGCATTTCGGGCAGACGGGCACGATCGCCGACCTCTATGCGCATTTCGGCATCGATACGGACTCGATCATCGAGGCGGCGGAGTCGATCGCTCTCGGTCGCAATCGCCGCAAGTTCAGGCAGGCGGGATAGGCTCGTGACGCGCTAAGTGGACGTGCGACATGCCCCTTTTTGCCACGGCCGCGGCCTCGCCGAAGCGCTTGCGCGCTTCTCGCGCAAGGTCGGCGTCGATGATGCCGCAAGCGAAGAACTGCGGTCGCCCTTGGCAGCCATGGCGCAGGAGCAGCGTGAATTCGCCGACCGGCCGGCCAGGGCGGCGGTCTAGACGTCGTTGATCGGCGCCGGTTTCGACACGGGAACGGTCGCTGGCAATTTCGGCAGCCAGACCCGCCTCGCCATCACATCGTTCCAGCGCGCCCGCGGCCTCGTGCAGACCGGTTTCGTCAATCAGGAAACGGCCGCAGCACTTGGTTTGGCGACGACGGCGCCAAAGCAGGAGATCCTCTCGCTTGCGACAGCCCGCCGATATGACGCGGCCGACCTCGATGGCCTGGAGGATGCGCGGGTGGTGGAAATGGTGCGCTGTCTCTCCCCGCTCGCCCTGACCTATGGCCGTTTCGACGGCCATCTCTATGCTGCCGCCTACAGGGCCGAACATGTCGCCTGGGAGGATGCAAGCAACACGGCCGTCCGCTGCGGCGGCTATCTCGCGACAATCGGCTCTGCCGAGGAGAACGCTTTCGTCGCATCTCTCGTCAATGGAGACGGACATTTCTTCGACAGTGCTTTCGAGGGTGGCGAGCACCGGCGCGTCGGCCCCTGGCTGAGCCTTGTCAAGGACGATGCTTCTCGCCCATGGCGATGGGCAAGCGGTGCTCCGCTCGACTACACCAGATGGTTTCGCCAGGTTCCGAAGGTTGGCGGGGCCGGTATCCTCTATGTGGCTTATCGCGCCAACCAGCTGCCGCTGACGGCCACGATCGAAACATGGGGCGCTCGCGATCGGGCGCTGCCGACACCGGGCTTCATCGCCGAGTTCGACTAAAGCATTTCCAGGAAAAGTGCGAAGCGGTTTTCCGTCAGGAAATGCGTAAAGACAAAGCGATAGAGCGTTTGTGCGGTCCCGTCTAAATCCGAAACGCTCTGGGCCCCAAGGTTCCTCGGGCGCGCTTAGCGCGCTGCTGTAAATTCCCGGGCAATCTGCGCCAAAGTCAGCTTGCCAAACTCGTCGTTGAGCACCGTTTCCGCCGCCAAGAACGCCTTTGACAGATGCGCGTTGACGGCCCGCTCAACGGGGCATCCTGCATGATCGGCGGCCAGCCCCAGCGAAAAGACGGATTTGTCGTTGAGCGCCTTGTGGACATCGAGAACGGATATTTCTTCCGCGCCGCGGGTCAGCAGCCAGCCGCCACCAGGCCCGCCTTCCGAGCCGACGATACCATGCCGTTTGAGTGCCGCCATCGTGCGACGGACCACCACCGGGTTGGTGGAGAGCATCAAGCCGATCGTCTGCGACGTTTCGGTGCCGCCGAGCAGATGCATGTGAACGAGCACATGCAGCATTCTTGAAAGGCGGTTGTCCTGTGGCATCGACCACTCCTATGTGTAACTTAATTTGTTATGAATTATTGACCTGTCGATGTTCGTAACATATTGTGTTGCGCATAGGAATGAAGCGGACAAGGGCACGGGTTTTGATTTCTGTAGCGATATCGTTTCGTTCGAAGCCCGATCGCGGAACTGTTTGGAGAAGAGAATGCAGGAGCGCCTCGTAGACGCGAATGGAATTCGTTTGAACTTCCTGGAGGCGGGCGAAGGGCCGGCGGTCTTGTTGTGCCATGGCTTTCCAGAAACCGCTTATGCATGGCGACATCAGGTTGCGGCCCTGGCGGCCGCCGGGTTTCGTGCGATCGCGCCGGATATGCGCGGCTATGGCAAGAGCAGCCGCCCTGACGAGGTCGATCAATACACGCTCTTCCATCTCGCCGGCGACATGGTCGGGCTGCTCGATACGCTCGGCGTCGAGAACGCGATCATTGTCGGCAATGACTGGGGCGCGAGCGTCGCCTGGCAGGCGGTGCTGCTGCGACCTGACCGCTTCACCGGCGTCGTGGCCATCGGCGTGCCGATGATGTCGCAACCGCCAGCTCCACCGACGCAGATTTTCCCGAAAACCGCGGATGCACTGTTCTATGCGCTCTATTTTCAAGAGCCAGGTGTCGCCGAAGCCGAGTTCGAGCGGGATGTGGCGTTGACGCTGCGCAAACTGATGTTTGCCGCGTCCGGCGAGGCCGGACCGCGCGACGACGACAGGACGCCAAATCCCTTCGGCATGGTGTCGAAACGCGACGGTCTGCTGGCCAGCCTTCCTGTCCCCGCAAAGCTTCCGGACTGGATCGGCGATGCAGAGTTCGAGAATTTCGTGCACGCTTTCCGGCAAAGCGGCTTTTCCGGAGGGCTGAACTACTACCGCAATCTTGATCGGAATTGGGCACTGCAATCCTGCCTGAAGGGAAAGCTCGTCGACGTTCCGGCAGTATATCTGATGGGGGAGCGCGATACCGGATTGGCCATTCCCGGCATGCGCGCGATCATCGCCGAGATGCCGCGACTGGTGCCAAAGCTGGTGGATACCATCTTCCTACCCGACTGTGGGCACTGGGTGCCGCAGGAGCGGCCCGATGATGTCAGCACTGCCATCATACGGTTCGCTCAGGGCTTGTAACGGAACCAAGAGCCAGCCGTTACCCTCGCCTGTCAGTGCGGCGTCGCCGACAAATCCTAAGCCGGTAGAAGCGCGCCGAAAAAGGCACGGCATCGAAGCTGCCTTGGTCGGCAATCTGGGCGGGAAACACAGGGAAACCGCATCAGCGCCCGTACTTCCGCATGACCTCGAGAAGTGGTTCATGTCTGATGGCTTCGATCTTGAACCGGTCATGCGCGGTGCCGCCTGAATCTTCCGCTGCGATCATGGCGTTGACCACCGCCTCTTCGACGGTGTCGACCGTTGCCAGATAGACGGGATCGAGCATTTCGTCATTGACGATCTCAAGCGCGAGGCGCGGCGGAGCGCGGTGCGCCATCGGCTGCGGGTTGGCGGTCGAAAACGCCAGGAAGATGTCGCCGGAATTGTTGCCGCCGGGCGTGCCGTTGCGGCCGATGCCGATCGAGGCGCGACGGGCGAGGCGTTGCAGCTGGTGCGGGGCCATCGGCAGATCGGTGGCGATCACGACAATGATCGACCCGCGCTCCTGCATCTGGCTCTGCGGCGTGCCATCGCGCATGTGCTCGCCGACCGGTACGCCGCAGATTGTCAGCCAGTCCCGCTGGCCATGGTTTGCCTGCACCAGCGTGCCGATCGTGTAATCACGCCCGCCAAACTCGACGACCCGAGAGGCGGTGCCGGTGCCGCCCTTGAACCCATAGGCGATCATGCCGGTTCCGCCGCCGCAATTCCCCTCCTTAACAGGTCCGCCGCTGGCAGCGTCGAGTGCTGCCCGGACCTCGGCTTCGCCGATGGGCTGGCCGTTGATGTCGTTCAACACGCCGTCATAGGTCTCTGCGACCACAGGCATGATCCAGAGAAAATTGTCGCTGTCATAGGTGGAGGCATAGCGCTCCAGCATCCACTTGATCGTGGCGTGATGGGTCATGCCGACCGCATGGGTGTTGGTGATCATCACCGGGCCGAGGAAGAAGCCGCCATCCTCGATCCAGTGAGTGCCGGTCATTTCGCCGTTGCCGTTGAAGCGATGCACGCCCGCATAAACCGGGATGGGCACGGCCGAGCCAGCATGTGGCAGGATGGCGGTGACCCCGGTTCTGACCGGGCGCTTGCGCCCCGGGCGCGGCACGTCTTCTGAGATTGTGTGGAAGCCGACGGCGATCCCTGCGACATCGGTGATGGCGTTCAGGGGGCCGGTCCGGCCCTTGAATGGCAAGCCGAGGTCCCGGGCGCGTGTTTGAGAGACGGTTTTGCGTTTGTTGTCCATGATCATTTCTGCCGGGAGCGGAGGTAGAGGCCGAGAGAGGCGACGACGAAGGAGAAGGTCAGCATCATCACCGCGATCGCATTGATCTCCGGCTTGATGCCGCGGCGAAGCATGGCGAAGATGAACATCGGCAGCGTCGTCACATCGACGCCGGCGATGAAATAGGTGATCACCAGATCGTCCATCGAGATGATGAAGGCGAGCAGCGCGCCGCCGACGATGCCGGGCAGGAGCTGTGGCAGCACCACCCGTCGAAAGGTCGTCCATTCGTCGGCGCCGAGGTCGGCCGAGGCGTTTTCGAGTGTTCTGTCCATGCCGGCCAGCCGCGCTGAGACAACGATGAAGACATAGGAAATCAGGAAGGTGCACTGGCCGATGACGATCGTCGTCAGGCCGAGGCTGATCCCCGAATTGACGAAGAAGATCAAAAGCGCGATGCCGAGCACGATGTCGGGCATCAGCATCGGCATGAACATGATCACCCGGTAGAAACGCTGACCGAGAAAGTCGAAACGGTAGAGGCCGATCGCGATGGCCGTGCCGAAGACGGTGGCGATCAGTGTCGTGGAGGTGGCGATGACGAGGCTGTTCCACACCGCCTGAATAAGCTGGCCGGTCGATTCGATATAGAGCGCATTCTCGGAGATCGTCGTCTTGAAGCCGAGCACCTGGGCGTACCATTCGGTGGTGAAGCCGGTCCAGGTCATCATGTTGACCGGGTTGGCGTTGAACGAATAAACGGCGATCACCACCAGCGGGATGTAGATGAAGGCGAAGAAGAGAGCGGTGTAGGCGAGCAGGCTTCCGCGGAAGAGGGATTGAGCGATCTTCATGGGGGACCTCAGCGAGCAAGTGCTGCGTCGGTGCCGCGGCGGCTAGACGCGAGCACATAGACGAGCAGCAGCACCAGCATCACGCTCATGACCATCATCGCCAGCGCCGAGCCGAACGGCCAGTTGCGGGCGGCCAGGAACTGCTGCTCGATGAGATTGCCGAGCATCATCACCTTGGCGCCGCCGAGAATGGCCGGGACGACGAAATTGCCGAGCGCCGGAATGAAGACGATGATCGCGCCGCCGGCAATGCCGGGAGCCGTCAGCGGTAGGATAATGCGCCAGAATGTGCGGATAGGCCCGGCGCCGAGATCGAGCGAGGCACGCACCAGCGTCCAGTCCAGCTTCTCGACGCTGGCATAAACAGGCATGAACATGAACGGGATGAAGACATAGACCATGCCGAGGATGATCGCGCCGTCCGTATAGATCAGGTCCAGCGGCCGGGCGATCAGTCCCGTCGACAGCAGCATCTCGTTGACGAGGCCGGTCTGGCGCAGGATCAGCACCCAGACGAACAGCCGCACGATCAGGCTGGTGAAGAAGGGCAGGGTGATGAGGAACAGGCAGAAATTCTTCCATCGCTCCGACAGGCGGGCGATGCAGAAGGCCGCGGGATAGCAGACCAGCAAAGCGGCAATAACGGTGAGTGCGGCGATCTTCACCGAGCGGATGAAGATGGCGATATAGACGGGATCGAAATCCTCGAACATCGGATCGGCAAAGCCGAGGATGCGGCCGAAATTGTGCGGGTAGAAGGTCCATTCCACGCCACCGTAGAGGCCTGGCGCCAGAAAGCTCGTGACCATCATGATGGCGAGCGGACCGAGGAAGAAGACGGCGAGGAACAGGGAAACGGGACCGAGCAGGACGGCGAGCTGGACGCGGCGGCGAATGGCGATCGACATGTCACGCCTCCGCGCAAGGGTGAATGAGGTGTACGGCTGCCGGGTCATAGGCGAGCCGGGCGCGGCGCGTCCGCTCGATGTCGCCGATCAGGCTGCGACGGCCGGCGGGGATCTCGGCGACGATCTTTCTGCCCGCCTGTGTGCGGCCGAACAGCTCGAACGTCGAGCCGACGAAGACGATGGCTTCCAGGTCGATGTGGAGACAGGGAAAGGGCTCGGCTTCATCGGCGAGGAAGAACTGCTCAGGCCGGATCAGCGCCGTCGCTGCACCCGATGCCGCTGACGGCGTTCGCCGATGGCGGATTTCCGTACCGTCGCTGGTCATCAACCGGTCGCCATCGATCCTGCCTTCGAAGAGATTGCTTGCACCGATGAACGTCGCGACGAAACTGTTGACCGGGCGGTCATAGATCGCGCGGGGCGTATCGAGCTGCTGGATGCGCCCACCCGAAAGAACGGCGACGCGATCCGACATGGTGAGCGCTTCCTGCTGGTCGTGCGTCACGAAGATGAAGGAGATGCCGAGCTCGTGCTGCAGTGTCTTCAGCTCTATCTGCATGGCCTGGCGCAGGTTCTTGTCGAGGGCCGAAAGCGGCTCGTCGAGCAAAAGCAGTTTCGGACGCGCGATGATGGCACGCGCAAGCGCGACCCGTTGCTGCTGGCCGCCGGAAAGCTGGCGCGGGCGCCGGCCCTCCATGCCCTCAAGGCCCACCATCTTCAGGGCGGCTGCCACCTGCTCGCGCCGCCTGGCCTTGGCGACGCCGGCGACCTCAAGCGCATAGGCGGTGTTTTCACCGACCGTCATGTGCGGGAAGAGCGCGTAGTTCTGGAAGACCGTGTTGACGGGGCGGCGATAGGGTGGCCTGTCGGTCATGTCCTCCGCGTCGATCAGGATGCGTCCGCCGTCGAGCTCGACGAAGCCGCTGATCGCCTGCAGCAACGTGGTCTTGCCGCAGCCGGATGGTCCGAGAAGTGTGAGGAACTCGTTGCGCCGCACCTGAAGATCGATGGCATCAAGCGCTGTCACGCTCCCGCCTTCCGGAGTGGCGAAGGCTTTGCTCGCCCCCTCCAGCCGGACAATGGAATCCTGCATCTGTCATTCCCCAAAATGTTATTTAAATAACGCTTGTGCGTTTTGGATATATGGATACCATTTACTCATCGGTGTCAACGGCCGCAGAAGCCGGAGCCGGCAAGGACCAGGGAACGGTCCGATCCTGGGGGCGCAAGTCCCCACGAACCATCAGAGGAGACTATCTATGACGAAAGCAAGCCGCGTCGTCCGGGCGACCAGGGCCAAACTCTTCGGCCCCGCACGGGCCGCCGCATTCTCGCTGTCCGCCTTGATCGCCATGACCGGCCTCGGCCATGCCGCCGAGCTCAACATCTACAACTGGGGCGAATACATCAATCCGGCGGTCCTGAAGAAGTTCGAGGAGGAGACCCAGATCAAGGTCAACCTCTCCACCTATTCCTCCAACGAGGAGATGCTGGCGAAGATCCAGGGCGGCGCGACCGGCTATGACGTCGTCTTTCCGTCGGTGCACATGCAGGACATCATGTCCAAGCTCGACCTTCTGGAGAAAACCGACATCAATGCCTATGAAGGTTTCAAGAACATCGACCCGGCGTTCCTGAGGGCTAAGAGCGACCCCAAGGGCGAGTTTTGCCTGCCCTACGCCTTCGGAACCGTCGGCATCGTCTACAACCGCAAGGTCCTGGGCAAGGACGTCGTCGGCTGGAAGGACCTGATTGCGACCGTCAAGGAAAAGGGGCTGAAGTTCACTCTGCTCGACGACATGCGCGAGGTTCTGGCCGTGGGCTTGATCCTCAACGGCCACAAGGTCAACTCGACCGACCCCGCCGAGCTGCAGCAGGCGGCCGATACGATCATCGCGATGAAACCTGACGTCGCTGCCTTCACCTACGATACCCGGCCGATGGTGCAGTCCGGCGACGTCGCCGCCGGTCATTTCTTCGTCGGCGCGATGGTCGACGTCTTTGCCAACCAGAAAGACCTTGGCTACGTGATCCCCGAGGAAGGCGCGACCATGTACCAGGAGGATATCTGCGTCCTGAAGACCGCGCCGAACAAGGATAGCGCCATTAAGTTCCTGCAGTTCTACACCCGTCCGGAAGTCGCCGCGCTCAACGTCTCCCAGCAGACCAACGGCACCGCCAACGTACCGGCACGGCAATTGACCCCCGACCAGATCAAGAATAGCAAGGAAATCAATCCGACGCCCGAAACGATGCAACGGCTGCAGATCTTCGAGGACCTGGGCTCCGGCGTGCGCCAGCTCGATCGTGTCTGGACGAAGGTGAAGACGGCGCAGTAGCGGCGACAAAGATCGGCAATTCCGCCCGCCTGCCGCAAGTTAAAAGGCGTTGCAGCGTCGTTTGCGCGTCATATCCGACGCGCGGCGCTGTCAGCGGGCGGAAGTATCTCCGGGGAGGGGACGTGGCACAACGAATCCTGAAGCTCGTGCAGAGCGAGGAACTCAGGCGGTCGAAATCCGACAAGCTGATTGCCCATTACATCGAGCGCAATCTGGCGGAGATCCC
Source organism: Ensifer sp. 1H6 (assembly GCF_001976035.1). Lineage (NCBI taxonomy): Bacteria > Pseudomonadati > Pseudomonadota > Alphaproteobacteria > Hyphomicrobiales > Rhizobiaceae > Ensifer > Ensifer sp. 1H6. The sequence goes on from NZ_MOAI01000009.1 coordinate 39,222, forward strand.
GTTCGAAACGGCAAAGTCGATCGCAAGCCGTCTCGAGCTGTCGCCGATGACCGTCGGGCGCTACCTCCGGCGCATGGGCTTCGACGGCCTCGACCAGCTGAAGCACGAGCTGCGGCGCGGCAGCTCCAACCCGGCCTGGCAGGTGAAGGGTCCGGTCGACAGGCTGCGCGAAGACATTCGCGAGGGCAAGCTGCTTGCAGGCTTGATTCAGGAGCAGATCAACAATCTCGGCATGGTCTACGAGTTGACGACCTCGCCGGAATGGCAGCAGGCGATCGACGCGCTGATCGGTGCCAGCGAAGTCTATGTCGCCGCCTATCAGAACGTGCGCGGTATCGCTCAGTATTTTGCCAGCCAGCTCTCCTATACCCGCTCGCGGGTGCAATTCGTCGATGGCCTGAACGGAACCTATTCGGAACTGCTCGATGGTTCGGTGGAGGGCCGCGTGCTCTTTCTGCACGACGTGCGCCGCTTTGCCGCCAAGGCGAAGCCGCTCGCGATGGAGGCGCGCCGGGCCGGCGTCAAGGTCATCCTCTACACGGACGAATATTGCCCCTGGGCAGCAGAGGTGTCGGATATCTGCCTTGTGGTCCCGGGCTCGCATGGCCCCCTGTGGGATGGTGCTGCCACGACTATTGCCGTCATGGACCTGATGCTCAGCAACATCATCGTCGTCCTGGGTGACGAGGTCAGCGAACGGGTCGGCATGCTGACGCGGCTGCAGGATGTGTTCGGCGATTTCGAGGCCTGAACGGTGCGAAGGGCGCTTCGCTTGCGCTCCTTCCCTCGTCGTCGCGGGAGCTCTGTTGCCTCGCTTCCCGGAAAGCTTCCCCACCGGTCGCCGTTGAACGTCGAGGCCGCCAGTGAATGTCATGCTGCCCGGGCCGATGCGTCGCTGCCGACAACCTTGCAGCCGCCCGCGCCTTCGACCGCCGTTCTGCAATGAGCGGCAGCACGGCGTCCATTCCTTTGCGGGTCTTTGCAAAGATTTTTGTCGGCGACGTTCCACACTGTCGCAAGCGCCAGTTTTCTGCCCACTTTGGCGTGGATTTCGTCCGATAGCCGCGGGAAACCCTAGAGATTAGACTGATTTTCGAGTGCTGGGCCAAGCCTTGCAGAGCCTTGCAAGGATTCTTGCGGGTGTCGCCTTGACTGCAAGGTCGTTTGCTTGAACGATGTGTCATGCAAAGAAACTTGTAGAGCGCCATGACACTCATCGATCGCATAAAGGCACAATCGAAAAGGCTGACCGAGGCCGATCAAAAGCTGATCGCGACGATGCTCGAGAACCGGGCGGAGGCTGCGTTTCTGTCCGGCCCGCAGCTGTCGCAGCGGGCCAGCGTTCATGAGGCGACGGTCACCCGTTTGGCGCAGAAGCTGGGTTACCGCGGCTTTCCGGATCTGCGCGCACAGCTGCAGCGCGAGGTGCTTGATGATCAGGATGCCGCGACCCGCATGCGCCGCTCGGTCGCCAAGGTCGAGCACGGCGATTATCTGACCGATCTGATTGCCGCGGAGATTTCGGCCCTGGAAACGCTCGCGCGCTCGGTGCCGCAAAGTGATGTGGATCTCGCTGCCGACATCATCTTCGAAGGGCGCCGGGTGTTCGTGTTTGGCCAGGGGCACGCACAGTCCGTCGCCGGCTTCCTGCAGCGTCGCCTCGACCGGTTCGGCATGACGACGATCGCGCTCACCGGCCGCGGCCGGGACATCGCCGAGCGCATGGTCAGCATGGACAAGAGCGACGTCGTCATTGCGCTCGCCTTTCGCAAGCAGCCGCAAAGCTATGCGCCGCTGGTGCAGCATGCCCGGCGCGTCGGCGCGCGAACGATTTTGATTTCGGACCTTGCCGGACCGCTGATGGAGCCGATTGCGGACTTGATGCTGGCCGCGCCGCGGGGGCGTTCGGGAAGCGAGTTTCAGACACCGACCATCCCCTTTGCCATCGTCAACGGCATCGTCCTGACGATTGCCGGCAGGCATGAACGCGAGGTGATCGGCAGGCTGGAGAAACTGTCGGAGCTGTTCAACGACTTCGATTGACTGGGGAAAATGGAGGAGGAAACCATGTTGAAGCGACTGATGAAGTCCGCGCTTGCGGCCTGCGTCGTGCTGCCCACGGCAGCAATGGCGGCAGATCTGGATAGCATGACGCCCGAACAACTGCTGCCGCTTGCGCAGAAGGAGGGCAGCGTCACCGTCTTTTCGTTGTCGAGCCGGATCGCCAAGATCGAGAAAGCCTTCGAGGAGGCCTATCCGGGCGTCGACCTGATCGGCCTCGACATGAGCTCGACAAAGCAGATCGCGCGTCTGGAGGCAGAGCAGCAGGCAGGCGTTCATGCCGTCGACGTGCTCTATATCGCCGACACGCCCGTCGTCTTCAGCAAGCTTCTCGAAGCCAAGCGCATCGTCAACTATGTGCCGCCGCGCGTCGCCGCCCAGATCGACGATCGCTACAAGGGGCCGCTGCTCACCCAGCGTCTTTCGACCAAGGTGCTGATGTACAACGAGAAAGCCTTTCCCGGGGGTTCACCGGTTACCAACCTGTGGCAGCTGACCCAGCCGGAGTGGCAGGGCAAGGTGCTGATGGTCGATCCGAGCCAGCGCGGCGAACTGCTCGACCTCCTGACGGAGATTGCGCTCCATCCGGATGAGATGGCCGCGGCCTACAAGGCGCAGTTCGGCAAGGACATTGCCGTTGATGCCGATCTTCAGGGCGCCGGCGAGCAGTTCATCAAGGACCTCTTTGCCAACGACCTGATCCTCGTCCCCAATAGCGACGTGCTCAACAAGTCCGTCGGCGATGCCACTGCCAAGAACCCTCCCGTCGGCTTCGGCACCTATTCGGACCGGCGTGACAATGAGAAGGAAGGCTGGGCACTGCAAGTCGCCAACAATGTCGAGCCCGCCAACGGCATCCTGTTTCCGGCCGTTCTGACGATTGCTGAAAAGGCGCCGCATCCGGCCGCCGCCCGGTTGCTGATCGACTTCATGTTCGGCGACGACACGCCGACGGGAGGTGCCGGCTTCGAGCCGTTCAACGTTCCCGGCGACTATGCCACGCGCACGACCATCGCCCACCATCCGGACTCCGTCAAACTCGGCGAGCTGAAGGCCTGGACCATCGACCCGGCAAAGACCGCCGCTGCCCGCGGGCGCGTCTCCGATCTCATCATCACGCTTCAATAACGGGCTTATTGCCGGCGCAACTTAGGCTGCGCCGGCAAATGCCGAGGTTCGCAAATGACATTCATATCTACCTTTGCGCCATCGGGCGGTCGCCGGCTGCTCCGATCAGGCTTCGTCATGCCGGCAATCCTCGTTGCCATCGTCGCCATCCTGGTGGTGGCGCCGCTTGTGCGCATCCTTCTGTCGACGCTCACCCCTGCAGGCATCGGGGCCTGGCAGGCGGTGCTCTTCAGCCCGCTGTCCTTCAATCTTTGGTGGCGCCCCCTGTTCAACACCATGGTCCTCGGCTTCGGGGTCGCCAGCGGCTGTCTTATCCTCGGCGGGTTTCTGGCCTGGCTGGTGGTCCTGACCGACGTGCCGGGACGTCGCCTGCTCGGACTGATGGGGACCTTGCCCTACATGATCCCGAGCTTCGCCGCGGCGCTTGCCTGGGGGACGCTGTTTCGAAACTCACGGCTCGGCGGCTCCGCCGGCTTCTTCGAAACCAATGGCCTTGCCATTCCCGACTGGCTCGCCTGGGGGCTGGTGCCGACCGCGATCGTGCTGATCGCCCACTATTATTCGCTGGCCTATGCGATTATCGCAGCGGCCCTGAGTTCGGTCGGCGCCGATCTCGTTGAAGCCGGTCAGATGGCTGGTGCGAAGCGTCCGCGTATCTTCTTCGGCATCATCCTGCCCGTCGTCACGCCGGCGCTGATCGCTGCCGCTTCGCTTACCTTCGCCGGCGCCGTTGCCAATTTCGCCGCACCTGCGCTCCTGGGATTGCCGGTGCGCATGCAGACGCTTTCGACCCGCCTCTTCGGCATGATCGAAACCGGCCAGAACGAGCGCGGCTTCGTGCTTGCGCTGTTGCTGATCGCCGTTTCCGCACTGTTCCTGTGGATATCGGACCGCATCGTCTCCGGCCGCAAGGCCTTCATCACGGTCACCGGCAAGGGCGGACGCACGAAACGGTTTCCCCTTGGCGCCTGGCGCTGGCCGCTCTTTGCCGTCGCCGTGCTCGTCGGTCTTCTGACCACGGTGACGCCGGTCCTGGTGCTTGCGGCCTCAAGCCTTGCGCCTCAAAGCGGGGCCCTGTTTTCGAACTGGACGCTGCATTTCTGGATCGGCGAAGGCGGCGGCGAAATTGCCCAGGGGCAGGCGGGCATCTTCCGCAATCCCGTGCTGATCGACGCGATCTGGAATACCATCCGCCTCGGCCTTGTCGTCGCGCTGACGACGATGCTGCTTGGCCTGGCGCTCGCCTATACCATCGTCCAGCGCCGCGGCAGTCTGCTCGCCACGATCCTCAGCCAGCTTGCCTTCGTTCCGCTTCTGGTGCCGAGCATTGCCTTTGCAGCCGCCTATATCGCGCTCTTCGGTGCGCCGATTGGTCCGCTGCCTTCGCTTTACGGCACCTTCGCGTTGCTGGTGATTGCAGCCTCTGCCCACAATCTCCCCTTTGCCGTGCAGTCCGGCCGCTCGGTTCTCGGTCAGATCTCCGCCGACATCGAGGAAAGCGCGCGGCTGACCGGGGCCGGCCTGCTCCGGCGGCTGTTTGCGATCATCTTCCCGCTGGCGATCCGCGGCCTTTTTGCCGGTGCGATCCTCGTCTTCGTCAAGATGGTGCGCGATCTCTCGCTGGTCGTGCTGCTGTTCACCGCGACGTCGCCCGTACTCAGCATGGTCGCCTATCGTTATGCCGCCGAGGGCTTCATGCAGTTTGCCAACGCCATAACCCTCGTCATCCTTATCGTCTGCCTTGCGGCCTCGTTTCTGGCCCACGGCCTCCAGAACCGCGTCCAGAAATGGAAAGAGTCATGAACGCCCTAGCAACCGGCGCTGCGGACGCCATAGAGATCCGCAACCTCGTCAAACGATTTGGCGCCTTCACGGCGGTCAAGGATGTCAACATTTCGGTCCCGGCCGGCTCGTTCCTGGTACTCGTCGGCCCGTCCGGCTGCGGCAAGTCGACATTGCTGCGCATGTTGGCAGGCCTGGAAAGCCCGAGCGAAGGCGAGATCGCCTTTGTCGGCCAGACGGTCTCCAGTGGTGCGGGAGGCGTCATCGCCGACGCGGGGCGGCGCAACGCCGGCCTCGTCTTCCAGAGCTACGCCCTTTGGCCGCACATGACCGTCGCCGGCAACATTGCCTGGCCGTTGAAGGTCGCGCGATGGCCGCGCGAAAGACGCGACCGCCGCGTCAAGGAGGTGCTTGCCCTGCTTGGCATTGGTGCCCTTGCCGAACGTTATCCAGCGGAAATCTCCGGCGGCCAGCAGCAGCGCGTCGCCATTGCCCGCACGATCGCGCCCGAACCCAGCATCCTGCTGTTCGACGAACCGCTGTCGAACCTCGATGCCAAGCTGCGCATCGAGATGCGCAGCGAATTGATGCGGATACACCGGGCAACGGGCGCCACGTCGGTTTATGTCACCCACGACCAGGTGGAGGCGATGACCATGGCGACGCACGTCGCAGTGCTCAACAATGGTCGTGTCGAGCAGTTCGGCAAGCCGATCGAGCTGCTGCGCAACCCGGCAACGACCTTCGTCGCCACCTTTCTTGGCACGCCGCCGGCCAACCTCCTACCGGCGCGCCGGGTTGGAGAGACTTTCGTGTTCAATGATACGCCATTGGTGTCGGGCTCGATCGCCGCTGGCCATCCAGAGGTGCAGCTTCTCTATCGGGCCGAGGACGTCTGCGTCGGCGCGGTGCCGGACAAACCGTCGGTCACCGCGCGGTTTGCCGAGGCAGCACCGATCGCCGGACGCACGATGGTCACCGCCATGCTCGGCGATCTGCGCATCACCGGCATGGCGGAGGGTTACTTCAGCGCAATGCCCGGGGACGCCGTCACACTGTCATTCATCAGGACCCCTGACGCTGTCTTTGCCGTCAGCGGAGAAAGGATAAATCAATGAGGCTGATCCTCATGCGCCATGGCGAAACCGAGTGGAACGCCGAACAACGACTGCAGGGCCAGGACAACTCGCTGCTGTCTGAACGCGGCGTTGCCCAGGTCCGGCGTTTCCGCCCCTATGCCAAGGCGCTGCAGCCCGCCCGTATCATCGCATCGGATCTCGGCCGGACGCGGCAGACCGTTGCGCTGATCGGACATCCGGACGCGCCGTCCGACGAGCGGTTTCGCGAGCTCGACATGGGCGAATGGACGGGGCGTCGCAAGCCGGAGCTGATCGCCGAACGTCCGGAGGACTACACCGCCTGGCGCGCCGGCACCTTTACGCCGGCCAACGCCGAAACCTGGATCGCCTTTCGCAACCGCGTCGCCGACGGGGTTCGTGACTGGATGTCGCGCACGGATGGCGACCTGCTGGTGGTCGCCCATGGCGGGGTCATTCGCGCAGCCTGCCACGAGTTTCTGGACCTGCCGCCCTCGCGCGTCGTTCCCGTGACGCCGGGCACGGCAACCATCCTGAATTTTCCCGTGCCGGACCGATCTGCAGCCCAGCTCGAAGGCTACAACATCGGATCTGTCGCTCCCGACATTTCCGTCGCCGATTGATCGCTTCGAGCGGAAGGACCTTGCTGGACATGAATTCCGGAACGTTTGTCATTGTGGAGCTGCTCGGCGGCGTCGCGCTCCTGCTCTGGGGTGTGCGGATGGTTAGAACCGGCGTCATGCGGGGATGGGGCGATCGGCTGCAGCTGTTCGTCGAACAGCGCCTGTCCAACCGGCTGACAGCATTCGGTGGCGGCATCGCCGCCACCGCTGTTCTCGGCAGCGCCACGGCCATGGCCCTCATTATCGCTGGCCTGGCTGGTGCCGGTGCGATCGGGGCGACGACGGGCCTTGCGGTTCTCCTCGGTGCCGATATCGGCTCGGCGCTCGTATCCGGCCTTTTCGCATCGGGCTCATCGCTGGCAACGACGCTGGCGCCGCTTTTCCTGTTTGCCGGCTATCTCACCTTCGGAGCGTCGAACGAGTTTCGCCCGCGAAACGCCGGCCGCATCATGATGGGGCTCGGCCTCATGTTGCTGGCACTGAAGGTCATCGTTTCGGCGACCGCTCCGCTGCGCGAGGCGACGCTGTTTCACGACGTTCTCGCCGCGATCGCCAACGAGCCGGTGCTCGGTTTCCTCGTCGGCGCCGGTCTCGCCTGGTTCTGCCATTCGACGCTCGCGGTCATCTTGTTAATCGCTTCGCTGCTGACCAATGGCAGTCTGGAAGTGGCCGGCGCCGTGCCCCTGATCCTCGGCGTCAATTTCGGCGGCGGCCTGCCGGCCGTCAGCGCGACCCTCGACCAGCCATCTGTCGCCCGAAGGCTCCCAGTCGCCAATCTGCTTTGCCGCGGCCTTCTGGCAATCGCGCTGCTGCCGTTGGCGCGACAGATCGTCGATGCTGCCACCGGTGTGCCGCTGGACCCCTTGCATGTCGCGGTCGGACTCCATGCGGCGTTCAACTTGACGGTCGCCGCCGTGTTCCTGCCGATCTCCCCTGTCGTCGTGCGCTTCGTCGACCGGTTGATCCCCAATGCTTCGGCCGCCGATGATCCCTTGGCCACACCGCGCTATCTCGACAGCGCTTCGTTGACGACGCCGGCCGTCGCGCTTTCCAATGCCACGATCGAGACGATCCGGATGAGCGAACTGCTGGAGCGCATGTTCAAGATGTCGCTCACGGCGTTGTCGTCCAGTCGGTTGGAGACATTGAAGGAGGTCAACGCCATCGATTTCAAGCTCGGCACCTACATGGGGTCGGTCCATGCCTATCTCGGCCGGCTGGCCCAGGGCGAACTGTCGGGTGGCGATACGCGCCGCGCTTTTGAGATCATGCTTTTTGCCAGCAATCTCGAACACGCGGGTGATGTGATCAAGCTCAACCTCGCCGACCGCATCCGGGCAAAGATCAAGCAGGACATCCAGTTGGCGCCGAGCCAGCGCGAGGCCCTCGATATGCTCTGCGACGAGGTCGCGGTGTCATTACGCCTTGTGCCGGTGGCTCTTTCGTCGCGCGACGTCGGCGCTGCCGCCCGTCTGGCATCCCAGAAAGATCGCTTCCGCGCGCTCGAGGAGCGCGCGATCAATGAGCATCTCGGCCGGGAAGGCATGGAAAAGGGCGTCAGTCTTAGAAGCAATGCTCTGTTCATCGATCTTATTGGTGACCTGCACCGGATCAATTCGCACATAGCGGCCGCGGCTTACCCGCTGATCCAGGCGGCCGGCCTGTTGAACACCACCCGTCTTCGCACGTCTGCCCTCAGCGAGCGGCTGGCGTGAAAGTCGCCCCGGGCGCTTTCAATGGCGGGAGGTTCGACCCGGGAGCGGCGCCGGTCACTTTATCGGTCGTGGCGCCGTTCGGCCCGGAGCCGGAAAATATGGTAGCTCGTCAGTGCAGCGCCGAAGGCATCACGAACACGGACATGCCATCCTGCTCGACGGCGCTGAGAAATTCGGCGAGCGCTGCGGCATCCGTTGCGAAGAGATCCTCCCAGCGTGTCGACATGCCCTGGGTATCGATGACTTCCAGCGCCCACTCGTTGCCGTCCTCGATCCGGGAGATTTCGACGGTCACAGTGATGCCGTCGCGGGAGAACTCCTGCGAGAGCGGGGACAGGACGATTTTCGGTTCTTCGTTCATGGGGCACCTTTCGCTGTGATGCGGAGACGGTTAGACCGATTTGTCGAACCGACTGCCTCTAGCTACGCCATTGCTGTTAAAGCAATCAAGGCCGTCGTCGGGTTGGGCAAGAAGCTACCCGATCTGCCCTGTTCGAACGCAAGCAGTTCAATCATCGCGTCGCGCGGGATCCGGCACCCGTGACCGCCTGTGTCTAAATGCGAACGCTCGCAGCCAAAAAGAAATCCACTCGCCCGCGTCACGGGAAGCATTGCTGGATCGTCAAAACGATATGGAGCCTGAACGCGCTGTCCGGCACGCCGACCCACAACGTCGGCGATCCTCCATACGGCGTTTCCACGGCTTCGTCGTGCAACAACGGAAAGCAAAAAATGTCGTCTACAACTACAAAATCGCCTATTCGCCTTTTCAATCCACCTGGGCTTTATGATGCATCGGTCAATGGTTACTCCCATGTCGGCCTGGTCCCGGCGGGCGTGCGGCTGGTCTTTGTCGCCGGCCAGGGAGGCGAGGACGTGCAAGGGGCTCTCGATCCGGATTTCCGACTGCAGGTCCGCCAGGCGCTCGCCAATCTGCGCACCGCGCTTGGTGCCGCGGGCGCTGATACAAGCGACATCGTCAAGCTGACGGTGCTGATCGTCGACCACTCCGAAGAACGGTTGCATATCTTCGGCGCTGAAATGGAAGCGGCGCTGGGTGAGGGCGCAAAACCCACATGCACACTGATCCCGGTGCCGCGGTTGGCGCTTGACGGGATGCTGTTCGAGATCGAGGCTGTTGCCGCGCTCGGCTAACCGGACCCATCGCGGGCGCCGTGAGTGGCGCCCGTTCGACCCTTCCGGGCCGAGATCTTGCCGCTTGGCGGTCCGCTCACAGGTTTTCCCGGGTTAAATCCGGCCCGCTCGCCACAGGTTGTTGACAGTGTGGGAAAGTGATGGCGCGATGGGCGCTCGGTCTTCCCTTTCGCCAAAAGTTCCGGGAGAAGGGCTGATGGCATTGCAATACGACATGTTTGTTTCGTCCGATCCGGACGAGAAGGGCGCACGCTCCAAGCGCGCGTCCTCACGCGCGGCTGCCGGCATGAGCGCCGGCGCCATGGTCGATCATCTGGAGGCGACGGGTCGCTACCGCGTTCTGCAAAAGCTGGAGCCGCGCCCCGTCGTGGCCGCGCCGCGCGCCGAGTTTCCGCTCGTCGGCGTCATCCTCGACACCGAGACCACCGGCCTCAACCATCGCAAGGACGAGATCCTCGAGATCGGCGTCATTGCGTTCACCTTTGACGCTCAAGGGGCCATCGGCGACGTGATCGACGTCTATGGCGGTCTGCGGCAGCCGAGCGGCTCCATTCCAGCCGAGATCACGCGCATCACCGGCATTACCGACGAAATGGTCGCCGGCGAAACCATCGATGTTGCCCGGCTTCAGGCGATCATTGAGCGCGCCGATCTGATTATCGCCCACAATGCCGGGTTCGACCGGCCGTTTTGCGAAGCTTTTTCGCCGATCTTCGAGAAAAAGGCCTGGGCCTGCTCGGTCTCCGAGATCGGCTGGAGCGACCGCGGCTTCGAGGGCACGAAGCTCGGCTACCTCATCGGCCAGGCGGGACATTTCCACGACGGCCATCGCGCCGTCGATGACTGCTTTGCGCTGCTTGAGGTGATTGCGGGCTCAGCCGCTGATCCGCAAGAGACACCTTTTGCCGAACTCTACGCGGCAAGCCAGCGATCGCGCGTTCGCCTCTATGCGGAAAACAGCCCCTTCGAGATGAAGGACCACCTAAAGGGCCGCGGCTACCGCTGGTCCGACGGCAGCGATGGGCGCCCAAAATCCTGGTGGATCGAGATCGGCGAAGAGGGGCTGGACGAGGAGCTGCGCTACCTCAGAACCGAAATCTATCGCTGGAACGAGGCCGATCCGCCGATGGTGCGGCTGACAGCCTTCGACCGCTTCAAGGTGCGCTGAGCCGCCTGACCGGCGCAACACGCATGGCTGGTCTGCGAAGTCAGATCTACGAAATCGGTAGGTTTCTTGTATAGTCAACTCATCGAAGCGATGCATCTCCTCCCGCAGGACTTCGAGTGTGCAAGTGCTTTCTCCTCCTCCTAACGAGCGCTTGCCGGAATGGCGACACTCCTCCTCCCGGTTGCCATTCAATCCTTTTGAAAGCCTGCCGCACCTCCTCCCGCGGCAGGCTTTTTCTTTTGGCATGGCCTGATCGTCAGAAAGAAAGTTCCAGCTGCGAGCGGGCTTCTTCTTCGTTGCCATTGAGCGACGATAGCGTGACCCCCAGCAGGCGCACGCCGCGCTTGAACGGATGGACCGATGCCAGCAGCGAAACTGCAACCTCAAGGATCTCGGACGCTCCTGCGACCGGTGTGCCGAGCGTCCTGCTGCGTGTCGCCTGGGTAAAGTCCGAGTACTTCACCTTGACGGTTACCGTCTTGCCGCTCATGCCCTGCGCCTCGCAGTAGCGCCAGACCTTGTCGGCCAATGGCAGCAACTCGGCACATGCCGGTTCGAACTCGAAAATATCCTCGACGAATGTGTCTTCCGCACCAACCGATTTGCGCACCCGGTCCGGCTGCACCCGCCGTTCGTCGATGCCGCGGGCGATGCCGTAGAAATACGGCCCGGACTTGCCGAAATGCTCCTGCAGGAACGCCAGGGTCTGCTGCCGCAGGTCGAAGCCGGTTTCGATACCCAGGCGCTTCATCCGCTCGGCCGTTGCCGGCCCGACGCCATGGAACTTTTTCACCGGAAGCGCCTCGACGAAAGCCGGTCCGTTCTTGGGCGTGATGACGAACAGCCCGTCCGGCTTTCGCTGGTCGCTCGCCATCTTGGCGAGGAACTTGTTGTAGCTGACGCCGGCCGAGGCCGTCAGGTTCGTCGTTGCCTTGATCTTCGCGCGGATCTCCTCGGCGATCTCGGTCGCGATCTCCATGCCCTTCAGATTGTCGGTCACGTCGAGATAGGCCTCATCGAGCGACAGGGGTTCGATGACAGGCGTATATTCGGCAAAAATCTCGCGGATCTGCTGCGACACGCTCCGATAGACGTCGAAGCGCGGCTTGACGAAGATGAGATCGGGGCATTTTCGCTTCGCCGTGACGGATGGCATGGCGGAATGGACGCCGAACTTGCGTGCCTCGTAACTTGCCGCGGCGACAACGCCGCGCGCAGCCGCGCCGCCGACAGCAACCGGCTTGCCGCGCAGCTCCGGATTGTCGCGCTGTTCGACCGAAGCATAGAAGGCGTCCATATCGATATGGATGATCTTGCGCTGCCGCTCCGTTCCCGTCGCATCGGCTGTAGTCTGTCTTCCGATCACGGTGTCGCTAGGCTCGGCCACGTGCCGCTCCTTACTTCCACATGGTCCGCATGCGCGCGCCGACATCGATGCGGATCTGCCTGGCGCTGCGCTCGGACGCTGAGGCGCTGACCACCGGCCAGGATGCCGTCTCGAAGAACTGCAGGAGCGTTGCCGGAATGAACCGCGTGCGCGAGGCGTAGACGTGGCGATCGCCCTGCGCATGCTGGCCGCTCGTGAAGAACCGTTGCGGGGTGATCAGTGTGAGGCTGTCCTTTGCCCGTGTCATGCCGACGTAGAGCAGCCGGCGCTCCTCTTCGATCTCATGCGTGGTGCCGACGCCAAGATCGGAGGGGATGCAGCCGTCGACGACATTGAGCATGAAGACCGAGCGCCATTCCTGCCCCTTGGCCGAATGGATCGTCGAAAGGATCAGATAGTCCTCGTCAAGCAGCGGCACGCCGGCCTGGTCGCTGGTCGCATCAGGCGGATCGAGCGTCAGTTCGGTCAGGAAGCGTTCCCGGCTCGGATAGCCGCCGGCGATCTGCTCCAGTTGCAGGAGGTCGGCCTTTCTGGTGTCGGCATCCTCGTGGATGCGGTCGAGATGCGGCTCGTACCATTCGCGTGCCTGGGCAATTTCACCCGGCCAGCCGCCTGCCTGTTTGCGCAGCCCTTCGATCAGGGTGACGAAATCCCGCCAGTTGTCGCCGGAACGCGGCGGGGCGGGGATCTCCCCGAGGGCTGCCAGCGGTTCCGGATCTGCGGCGATCGCGTCAAGGATCTTGCCGGCAGTCTGCGGGCCGACACCGGGGATCATGTGCAGCAGGCGAAAGCCGGCGACCCGATCCCTCGGGTTCTGCGCAAACCTGAGCACCGCCAGCATGTCCTTGACATGGGCGCTGTCGAGAAACTTCAGCCCGCCAAATTTCACGAAGGGGATATTGCGCCGGGTCAGCTCCACCTCGAGCGGCCCGCTGTGGTTCGACGAGCGAAACAGCACCGCCTGCTGCTTCAGCGTCATGCCGATCTCTCGGTTCTCCAGAACCTTCTCGACGATATAGCGCGCCTGGTCGGCTTCATCCGCGACCGCCAGCAGCTTGGGCCTTTCCGCCGACTGCCGCTCGGTCCAGAGGTTCTTGGTGAAGCGTTCCCGGGCGAGATCGATGACGCCGTTGGCAGCGGCAAGGATCGTCTGGGTGGAACGATAGTTTCGATCAAGCGTGATGACGTCGGCCGGAGGGGTGAACTCGCCCGGAAAATCCAGGATGTTGCGCACTGTCGCTGCCCGGAACGAATAGATCGACTGGGCATCGTCGCCCACGACCGTCAGGCCCCTGCCGCCTGGCTTCAACGCCATCAGCACGGATGATTGAAGCCGGTTGGTATCCTGATATTCGTCGACCAGCACATGGTCGAAACGGTTGCCGATGTCCTCGGCCAGTTCCGGCACGCTGACGGTCTGCGCCCAGTAGAGCAGCAGGTCGTCGTAATCGAGCACGTTCTGCGTCTGCTTTGCCTCGACATAACAGGAAAACAGCTGCTTCAACTGCTCCTCCCAACCGGAAACCCAGGGATAGTGCGCGCGCAAGACCTCGCTCAGCGGCGTCTCGGAGTTGACCGCCCGCGAGTAGATCGACAGGCAGGTGCCCTTGGTCGGGAAGCGGCTCTCGGTCTTCGAGAGGCCGAGCTCATGCCGGACAAGGTTCATCAGGTCGGCACTGTCTTCCCGGTCATGGATCGTGAAATCGACATTCAAGCCGATTTGCTCGGCATAGATGCGCAGCAGGCGCGCGCCGATGCCGTGGAATGTTCCGGCCCAGGTGAGCGCATCGGTGGCAACAGTGGCGTTTGCCCCAAGCACCTGGGCGCAGATGCGCTCGACCCGTCGCGCCATTTCGGAGGCCGCACGGCGCGAAAACGTCATCAACAGGATGCGGCGGGGGTCGGCGCCATTGACGATGAGGTGGGCAACACGATGGGCGAGCGTATTCGTTTTGCCCGACCCGGCGCCGGCGATGATCAGGAGTGGCCCTGCAATCGTTTCGCCGGGTGCGGTTACGCCAAATTCGACGGCATCGCGCTGTCGATCATTCAATTTTTCCAGATAGGCCGCCGCCACGCCGAAGTCCCCGGTAAGTCTCTGCCGATTCTACCTCTCGCGCTGAACGCTGGCACCGATTGCTCGGCCCTGCGGGCGACGCCGAGGCATCCCCGCGCTCGATATGAGAGATTCACGACGGGGAACGAATTAGGAACATATCAGCCGCAGATCACATTGCAAAGGCCCGGTTGGCAATGGCTGAAATGCCCATCGGTTTCCGGTCGCAAAATGCCGGGCTAGCGTTACCGCAATCAATCCCGCCCGTGGCGACTACCGAAGCGCCACGTTTGCGGCTATCTCTGTGGGCGAAATATCGCCCATCAAGCGCATCCCAAAAGAGCCCGCCCACCCCGTGACATCAAACGATCTACAAGCCGACGATCCGCCTTCTGACACGCCGCCCTCCGACGCGCCGACCGCGCGCATGCTGTCCTGGGCGCGCAATTCGGCGGTCTATCGCCTCGAACGACAGATGATGACGGAGAAACAGTTGTTCGACGCCATCACCCGGAAGGCGCGACAGAAGTTCGAGGATATCAGCCAGCAGCAGCTCAAGGCCGTTGCCGAGTTCGCGGTCAAGTTCGCCTATGATCTGAATGCCCTGAACGACGCGGATTATGCGCAGCTCAGCACGCAGTCGGCGGTGCGCAGCGGGAAGTCGAAACGGGCGATTGCGCAGAAGCTTTCGGCGAAGGGCATCGACAGGGAAACCGCCGCCGTGGCGCTGGAGGAGACCGACGATCTGTTTGCTGCCGTGGTCTTTGCTCGCAAGCGCGCTTTCGGCCCCTTCCGCCGCGGCGAGCTCGACGACAAGCGCAAGGCCAAGGAGCTGTCCGCATTCGCTCGCAACGGTTTCGGGTTCGAGATAGGCAGAAAAGTGTTCGAGATGAGCTCGGAGCAGGCCGAGAGTGTGCTGCGGAAGGACGCTTTCACCTAAAGCGCGTCGCGATTTCCAGGATTCGCTTGCGCGCTTTAAGCTCTTGTTTTTGTGCATGTCGTTATCGCAAAACCGCTGCGCACTTTTGCGCGATATGCTTTAGACCAACTGCTGGGCTGAACGCGACATGCCGCTTCCGTCTGCCGTCAGGATGACTCCCCGCTCGCGCCCGACCGGGTGAATTTTGCAACACTCAGTTGGCGGCGAGCGACTGGCGAGGATCATCCACCAAAGAGATCGGCTTTGACCACATTTCGGTCACGAATGGGACCAACAGCCACAACTCTCTCCTCGCATACATCCAACCCGGAATAAAAAAGTGTCTTTTCAATTGTCCCGCCGATCACTGCTTGCAGTGGTCGCAAGCTCTATTTTGAGCGCCTGCACACAGGTCCCCAAGCCCGGTCTCGAGCCAAATGCCGCCGACAAGACCAGCAAGCACGTCATCACCCCGCCAGAGAAGGCCCCGATCGAGCTTGAGCGCAAGGATGAGCCGGCGCCAAAGCTCGATTACGCCCAGATCTACGGTCCGGTCAAGGACGAGGGCTATGATGTTCCGGGGGTGCAGTTCGATGCGATAAAGCCGGAATTCCTGCGGCAGGAGGTCGCCTATGCGACCAACGAGCCGGCCTATTCGATCGTCGTCGATACGCAGAAGATGTTCCTCTACTGGGTGCTGCCCGGCGGCAAGGCGATCCGCTATGGCGTCGGTCTTGGCGCACAGGGACGCGCCTGGAAGGGCAGGGCGGTCGTGCACTGGAAGCGCAAGTGGCCGCGTTGGACGGTGCCGGACGACATGGTCGCGCGCCAGCCGCACCTGAAGAAATATGGCATCGAGGCGGGCGGCATGGATCCGGGCCTCAGCAATCCGCTCGGCGCGCGGGCGATGTATATCTTCCAGGATGGCCAGGATACGCTCTACCGCATCCATGGGTCGCCGCAGTGGCGCTCGATCGGCAAGAACGCTTCGGCCGGTTGCGTGCGGATGCTGCAGCAGGACGCAATCGACCTCTATAATCGCGTCCGGGGAAAGACGCCGCTGCTCGTCATCTGAGGCCAGCTGTCGACCGTGGGAGCGTTGAATGCTCCCACGGTCGACAGCGCCGGTCCTAATAAATCGGCGGGGGTGCGCCGGGGATGCCGCCTTCGCCAGGCAGGAGATTGTCCTGCGGCTGGGCCGGTGTTTGCGCCGCCATTCCGCCGCCCGAAAGGTCCGTCACCACGACCGGCGTGCCGTTCGGCACGCGGTCATAGAGATCGACGACGTCCTGGTTGATCATGCGCACGCACCCCGACGACACCGACTGGCCGATGGTCCACCATTCCGGGGAGCCATGGATGCGGTAAAGCGTATCTTCCCCGTTCTGGAAGATATACATCGCGCGGGCGCCAAGCGGGTTCTTCAACCCCGGCTCCATGCCGCCGGCCTCGATGCTGTACTGCTGCAGTTCCGGCTGGCGTGCGACCATTTCGTTCGGCGGTTTCCAGCGCGGCCAAGGCCGCTTGTACTGGATGACGCCGCGACCGGCCCAGGCGAAGCCGGCCCGGCCGAGGCCGACGCCGTAGCGCATCGCCTGGCCGTTCTCATAGACGCGATAGAGGAAATGGTTGCCGACATCGACAACCAAAGTGCCGGGCCGCTCGCCCGTCGGATCGGGCACCATCTGCCTGTAATATCGCGGGTCGATCTTTTCGTAAGGGATCGCCGGCAGAGGATAGGTTTCTCCCGGCCGTTCGCCATACATCTCGGAGAGCACGGTGTTGGCGGCGGGCACCGGTTCCGGCGCCGGGGCGTATTGCTGTGCAACCCGCTCGCGCGTCGAGCCGCACCCCGCCAAACCGAGCACCGCCATGCCGGCGGAAAGCTTGAGGAAGGATCGGCGGCAGACGTCACGTTGCGGCATGGGGAACCTCAATTACCTGTGTTCGGTGACTACCGGGGGAATGGCGCATCTAGCGCTGCTCATCTCCCGCCGCCACCGATCACAGGCCGGCATAGGGATCTGCCAGCGCCGCGTCCGGTCGGCTAATGGGGTATTTAGTTCCCGAGATCTTGGCGGCCAGCTTTTCAGCGCCGTTTTTCTCAAGCAGCGTCCGGAAGCTTGGATGCATGCCGCCATCGACATAGGAATTCACCGGAGCGGGCGTCTGATTGGCGACTATGCCCGCGACCTTGGCGTCTTCCGTTTGCAGCCTTGCCATCAGCCCGGCGTCCGATGTTGCCGTGGTCGCAGGGCAGGCGCCAAGCGGGTCGGTCGGCTCGCCGTTGGCAAAGTCGGTGTTGAAGACGTAACGACCGCCACAGACCGAAACCTTCGGCTGGCGCTTCGTCGCTTCAAAGATGTCGTAGCCTTGTTTGATGTTCTTCCAGAAATTGAAGTTCGGGTCACCGCTGTTCCGCGCCATATTCGTTGCCGTCATGCGGAACGGATAGGCCTGCACCTGGAATTGCCCCTGACCGCCCGCGAGCGCGCGCTGGACGACGGGATAGATTTCTCCGACCCCCTGGTCCGTCAGCGCGTAGCAACCGGATGACGAACAGGCACCATGCACCATCAGCGCCTCACCGGTGTAGCCGAGAGCCTGCTCGAGCCGGTTGGGGTAGCCGAGATTGAACGACAGATAGAATTGCGACTTCGGATTCAGCATGCGGGCGGACACGTGGTAAAACCCTTCCGGCGCCTGGCGGTCGCCCGCCTTGGTCTTCGGCCCAAGCTTTCCAGACCAACGGCACATCGGATAGGTTTTGAGGAGCGCATACTGCCCGGATTTGTTCTGTTTCCAGATCTCGAGTTCGCTTTCCTGCTTGAAGATGCGAACGAGCACCGGGCTTTCCGGCTTGGAGCCGTTCTTGGCCATGGCGCCGATCAGTTTCGCCGGGATCGGCGGCGGTGCACGAACTTCGTCAAAGGCTGACATGCAGCCGGAAAGGGCGATGGCGATCGTCGCGGCCATCGCGGCGCGCCGGGCGGGCTTCGTCTTGCCCAGGAATTCGCCGGCGTTTGCGGGCGAAAGGGAAAGAAGGTGTCTCGTTATGCGCCGCATGCGGGCTCCTTGAAATGGCGACCGGACCATAAAACCTCTAGCGGCTTTAGCTGCAAGCGCTTGCCGCTGGCTTTCGTCTGTCGGCAGTTCAATAAAACTTGAACGCCGGACATCCCCACTGCTCACCAGCCTTGGCATGTGATGGTAAATTTTGTCCAAACAGCGGCATCACGTGCGCGTTACTCGCGAACACAGGTTCGCGTTACTCCCGAACCTCGGTTGCGGCTGTTGGTCGGCGCCGCGCGCTAGGCCGCCCTGTTGAGCGAAGATGCCATGGCGCGCAGGATCACGACGGACGAGGCGGCTCCGGGATCGACATGACCAAGCGAGCGCTCGCGCACCCTTGCGGCGCGTCCCTTTGTAGCGATCATCGAGCGCGTCGCGTTGGCGCCGGCCTCGGCCGAAGCGACAACGTCGCGCCAGAAACCGTCAGCTCCCTTGTTGTCTGCAAGGGCTGCTGCGGCGGCATCGGCTGCCGGCAGCCAGGCGTCGAGCATCGTCTTGTCGCCGCGTTGTCCCTTGCCGCGCTCGCGCATCCCCGAACCCATGGCATCGATGATGGCGGCGCAGGTGGCGAGATCGAGCTCCGTCTTGCCGGCGACGGCTTGTGCGGCGCGGCGAAAGGCCGTGGCATAGAGCGGTCCGGTCGAGGCGCCGACGGCATTGAGGAAAGCGCCCGCCGCCGTCGCCATGACGTCGGAGATCTGGGCATGGTCGAGGTCGAGCTTGGCCAGTCCGGCCTTCACCGCCAGGAAGCCGAGCGACATCGTCGTGCCGTGATCGGCATCGCCAATGGCGCCGTCAAGCTCCGACAGATGATCCTTTTCGGCTTCCACGGCCTCGGAGATCGCCTGAAACATGCTGACCAAGCGGCGCGCCGCATTTTCCGACATCACTGTCCTCCCAGAACGCCCGGTACCCATGCTTGACCATGGGTCCCTGACGGAATGCTAATTGATACGCAGGAAAGCCGTTTCGCAAGGGTGATGCAGCAGATCGGTCAGTTCCTGGTCGAGATGGAGGATCGAGATCGATGCACCGACCATATCGAGAGACGTGCAATAATGGCCGATCCAGTTGGCTTCAATCTCTATGTTCTTGGCGGCAAGGCGCTGCGCAACCCGCCGGTAAAGGATGTAGAGTTCCATCAGCGGCGTCGCGCCGAACGAATTGATGAGCACGGCGACACGATCTCCGGCCGAAGCTTTCATCTCCTTGAAGATGTTGTCCATGATCGCATCGGTGATGTCGTCGGCCGGCTTGATGTGCTCGCGGGTCACGCCGGGCTCGCCGTGGATGCCCATGCCGATTTCCATGTCGTCGGGGCCGATCTCGAAATTGTGGCGTCGGGTCTGCGGCATCGAGCAGGGCTCGAGCGCAACGCCGACCGTATAGGTGCGAAGGTTGGCCTTCCTGGTCACGGCCTCGCAGGCGTCGAGAGAAAGTCCCCGATCGCAGGCCGCACCGGCGATCTTGAAGATGAAGAAATTGCCGGCAACGCCGCGCCGACCCTCGCGATCCTCGATCGGCGAGGAGGCGATATCGTCCGTGGTCAGGACGGTACGGACCTTGATGCCCTTTTCCTCGGCGATCTCGGCTGCCATCTCGAAGTTCATCACGTCACCGGCGTAGTTGCCATAGACGAAAAGCACGCCCTCGCCGCCCGATGCGGCAACCGCACATTGGACGATCGGATCAGGCGGCGGCGAGGAGAAGATGTTGCCGACCGCCACGGCGTCGGCGAGGCCCTTGCCGACATAACCGAGGAAACAGGGTTCATGGCCGGTGCCGCCGCCGATGACGAGGCCGACCTTGCCCGGCCGCGGTCCGGTCTTGGCAACGAGCGCGCGATGCGAACCGTTGATCGGCTCGATATAGTCCCGGTGTGCCCTGACGACGCCGTCGAGCATCTCCTCGACAACCTCATTGGGGTTGTTGAGGAACTTCTTGACGTGGGTGCGGTAGGAGCTGGGCGTCTGGGCAAGCTTCGGCCGCTGCGAGATCCTCGTGTCGAGGCCGGTGACGCCGTCTGCCCTGAGGATGCCGTGACCGGTCGCCGCGTCGGTAATCAGCACGTTGGCGTAACCACCGCGCAGCGCCGCAAGCAGCGCCGGAACCTTGTCGAAGCCGCCGGCAACGGCAATGCGCGTGCCGATCCGGCGTAGCATGTCGAGCGAAATCCCAACTGTCCTGTCGTCGAGTGGTCCCGCGACGGGCCGTCCGCGCTCGTCGATGAACCGTCCGGCGACGACGCCGACGGCGCCGGCTGCGAGATAGTGTTGCAGCGAGACCGATTCGAAGAAACCGCTGGTATGGATGGTCGAGTTAGGGCGCAGCGACGAGATGCCGAAGAGGATGCGGTTCGCCTGTGCCAGCGTGGCGAATTGTTCCTGCAGCAGCGGCTCGTCGAGCAGCATCTGCCGCAATTCCGGCGACTTGACGATCGCCGGCGCGGTTATGCCGACGCAGCGCGCAGAGATTGCACGGGCGATCGAAGCGGCGCAGAGCTCCGGCGTATAGGAGAACGCCGCCGTCGTGCCGCCGGTCGCCTGCACCACGGTCGCGTCCTGGAGCGCATGCACATCGGCATGCTCGCCCACCGACATCACCGTGCGTCCCCAGGAGACCGCCAGCGTGTCGCCGGATTTCACCAGCTTCTGCAACGCCATTGCGCCGGCCACGCCGAGCCGGTCGATCAGCGGCCGGGCGTTGTCGTCGCTTGGAACGACGAGACAGTCGGCGAGGCCGAAATGGCGCTTGAGTTCCTGGGCGATCGTGAGCGACGCAAGACGCGCCGGCTCGAGCGAGATGTTGACGATGCCCTTTTCCCGGGCTTCGGCGAGGTAGCTGTTGACGGTCGCACGCGAGACGCCCATCGCATCGGCGATCTCGCCCTGGGTCATTCCGTCTTCGTAGTAGAGCCAGCAGGCCCAGACATAGGGATCGTCACCATAGCGCAGGGGGATGGCGTCCGACGTATCGGTCGCGCCGCTCCTGCTCGCACCGCCCTTGCGTGGTGAGGATGTCTTCGATGTCATCTGGTTGCGTTCGTTCCCTGTTTTGGTTGGTGAACATGGAAGCAACGTCGTGCTTTTGCAACCTTACTGCACCGTTCCTTAGGTCGGGTCTGATCGAAGTGCAGGTTTATACAGTAGATTTGGAATGTCGCGCATTCAGCCATCTGTGCCGGCCGGCACCAGCAGCTGGTATGACTGTCGTCGCGGTGTGCGATCCCGCTGTTTTTGAGCGGGATCGCACCGGCCTTGGGAGGCGAAGGTGTCTGGCGAAGGCACGGAACCGTGCCGTCGCCTTCGGCAGGGGTTACGTCAGGCGTGCGCGTGCGCCCAGCGAAAGTTCCTTCAGGATGATCGCGCAGGAGGTCGCACCGGCGTCGAGCACGCCGAGCGAGCGCTCGCCGAGCCGGCTGGCGCGGCCGATCTTGGCGACGAGGTCGCGGGTCGAATCGCGGCCAGCTTCGGCTGCGGAAACAAGCGCATCGAGCGCCTCGTCGAACGGTTTGCCGCTCGCGGTCGCACCGTCAAAGGCTTCCACGGCCGGAACGAGCGTGTCGATCAGCGTCTTGTCTCCGACCTTGGCCGAGCCGATCGACTGGATGCCCTCGAGGCCGGCATGCAGCATGAGGCTATAGGTTGCCGCATCGATGGCAGGCACACCGTCGAGCTTTTCGGCGAACTCGGTGAACATCACCCCGTAGAGCGGGCCCATGGATCCGCCGATCTCGGTCATCAGCACGGTTCCGAGCGTATCCAGCGCCTCGGACAAGGTTGCCTCCTTGCCCTTCAGCCGATCGGCGGCCATGCCGAAGCCCTTGGCCATGTTGACGCCGTGGTCGCCGTCGCCAATCTTGCCGTCGATCTCGCTCAGATAGGCGCGGTTCTCGATGATGCGCTCTGCGAGCGACAGCACGATCGCGCCTGAGTTGGCGTTGCTAAACGTCTGCATGATGCGCCTCTTTCGTCACAGGATGGTGGTGCAGCGAACCTCGACGTCGAGGAGCGCCTTGAGTTCGTCGTCGAGCGCCAGCACGGTCAGCGTGGCGCCGACCATTTCCAGCGAGGTGAAGTAGTTGCCGATATAGGTCCGGTAGATGCGAAGACCGCGACCGGTGATTTCCTTCTCGATCGTGTCATTCAGGATATAGAGTTCGTTGAGCGGCGTTGCGCCGAGACCAGAGACCAGCACCGCGACCTCGGTACCTGACGCCAGGTTGTGATCGTCGAGCACGATCTGGCACATGTCCTTGGCGACGTCGTCGGCGGTCTTCAGCGCTTCGACGCGTACGCCCGGTTCGCCGTGATGACCGATACCGACTTCCATCGTGCCGGGCTCGATCTGAAAGTTCGGATGGCCGACCGCCGGAAGCGTGCATGGCCCGAGACCGACGCCGATCGAACGGCAATTGTCGATGGCCTTCTGCGCGGTTGCACGCACCTCCTCGAGGCTTGCGCCTTCAGCCGCCTTGGCACCGCCGATCTTCCACATGAAGATTTCGCCGGCCACGCCGCGGCGCTTCTCGCGCTCCTCCGGCGGTGCCGAGCAGACGTCGTCATTGGCAACGACGGTCAGGACGTCGATGCCGTCCTTGGCGGCGAGCTTCATCGCCATCTTCACGTTCATGTTGTCGCCGGCGTAGTTGCCATAGAGGCAGACGACGCCCTTGCCGCCATTCGCTTCACGGATGGCATCATGGAAGCTCTTGGCGGTCGGCGACGAAAAGAGTTCGCCGACGGCGACCGCGTCCAGCATGTTGCGGCCGGTGTAGCCGATGAAGGCAGGTTCGTGGCCGGAACCGCCGCCGGTGACGACGCCGACCTTGCCGGCAACCGGTGCGCCCTTGGCGACGACCACGCGCGGGTTGTCAGCCAGGCGCACGATGTCGAAGTGCGCCTTGACGAAGCCCTTGACGGTGTCCTCGACCACCTCGTCGGGATTGTTGATGAACCTTTGCATGGTGTCTCCTGTAGATGGGGTCGTGCGTCGTCAGAGAATGGTGTAGCCGCCGTCGATCAAGAGATCGGCGCCGTTGATCATGTCGGCTCCCGCCGACGACAGGAACACGGCAGCGGCCGCGATTTCCTCGGGATAGGCGAAACGGCCGGCCGGAATGCGCTTCTTGGCGGCTTCGCCCTTTTCGCCGCTCCAGGCCTTCTTGCCGAGTTCGGTCAGGACGATGGTCGGCGAGATGGTGTTGACGGAGATGCCGTGTTTGCCCCATTCGGCCGCAAAGGTCTTCGACATGCCGATGACGCCGAACTTCGAGGCGCAATAGGCGACATGGTCTTCGATCGCGACGGTACCGGCCTGCGAGGCGAGGTTGATGATCTTGCCGCCCTTGCCGGCGGCGATCATCGCCCGGCCGACGGCCTGGGTGACGAGGAAGCTGCCCTTGAGGTTGATGGCGATGGTCTTGTCCCAGTAGTCGAGCGACAGCTCTTCGGCAGGCGCCAGAAGCGCTACGCCGGCGCTGTTGACGGCGATGTCGATGCCGCCGAAAGCGGCGACCACGCCCGACACGGCCGCATTGACCGAGGCTGGGTCCGAGACGTCGCAGACGAAGGGTCTTGCATCAGCCCCGAGAGCCTCGGCTTTTGTGCGCGCGACATCCTCGTTGATGTCGAGCACCGCCACTTTCGCGCCCTTGGCGGCAAAGGCGCTGGCAATCGCCGCGCCGATGCCGGAGGCACCGCCGGTGACGAGGGCAACCTTGCCCGTCAGCGGGAAATTGAGGTCGATCTGCGGTGTGGTCTCGGTCATGTCGTTTTCCCTCGGCGGTTGGAAAGCGGGGCGGGCAGGCCGCCCCGCTTGAGTTGGCGTTACTTGCGGGCTTCGAGCAGCTTGTCGACGTTTTCGGTCGTGACCGGCGTCCACGGAACGTTGTATTCCTTGTCCTTGCCGTCGTTGAACGGCATGTCCGGATACTGCGCCCAGATGTCCGACTGTGGCTTGTAGTCACCCTTTTTCGCCTGGAAGATCGCGAGGTCGAGCGCGCCCTGTGCCTGCGCGCGGGCATCCTGCAGGATCGAGGTCATCGTGCCTTCCTTGACGGCCGTCAGGGCATCGGTCACGCC
The DNA here is from genome assembly GCF_001976035.1 of Ensifer sp. 1H6. NCBI lineage: Bacteria > Pseudomonadati > Pseudomonadota > Alphaproteobacteria > Hyphomicrobiales > Rhizobiaceae > Ensifer > Ensifer sp. 1H6. The sequence goes on from NZ_MOAI01000009.1 coordinate 63,468, forward strand.
GTCGATGCCGGCAATGGCGAAGTCGTCGACCTTGAGGCCGGCCGACTTGATCGCTTCGATCGCGCCGAGCGCCATCTCGTCGTTCTGGCCGATGACGCCGTTGATCTGGCCTGAATGGGCCGTCAGCCAGTTTTCCATCAGGGTCTGGGCTTCGGCGCGCGACCAGTTGGCCGTCTGCTGCTCGAGAACTTTGACGTCAGGGCACTCGGCAAGCGCCTTCTTGTTGCCCTCGAGGCGGGAGATCTGCGCCGACTGGCCGATCGGGCCTTCGATAATGACGACGTTGCCCTTGCAGCCGATCTTGTCGAGCACGGTCTTGGCTTCCATGTAGCCGGAGACGGTGTCGTCGGAGCCGACATAGGCGGTCAAGAGGTCGGAGTTGACGCGGGTGTTGGATCCGACGACCGGGATCCCGGCATCATGCGCCGCCTGAACGGCGGTTGCGCCGGCCTCGATGTCGATCGGCACGAAGATGATCGCGTTGAACTTCTGCGTGATCATCGTGTTGAACTGTTCCTGCTGGACCAGCGCGTCGTAGCGACCGTCAAACACGGTCAGTTCGACTTCGCCACTCTTGACGGCGGGGTGCTCTTCAAGCGCCGCCGACCAGATCTGCATGAATTCGGCATTGAGTCCGTAGGGCGCTGCACCGATCTTGAGCTTTTCCTGCGCGACGGCTGATGACGCGAAGAGGGCCGTGGCGGAAGCCAGGGCGATCACGAGTTTCTTCATGCTACTCCTCCATATTGTGGTTTCCGCGACCTTCATGGCGCACGGATTGGTTCATGGCAGCCGCTCGGCGGCCAATCTCTTAGGGGTCAAAGACCCTGATTGCGTTTCTGGTCGAGCATCACGGCGCCGACGATCAGCGCGCCCTTGAGGACCTGCTGGTAGTAGGATTGGATGCCCATCAGATCGAGGCCGTTGTTCATTACGCCGATGATCAGCGCGCCGATCAGCGTTCCCGTCACCCGGCCGACGCCGCCAGAAAGGCTGGTGCCGCCGATCACGACCGCGGCGATTGCGTCGAGTTCATAGGCGATGCCGGCCTGCGGCAGGGCCGAGCCCGTCCTGGCAGAGAGCATCATGCCTGCAAGGCCCGAAAGACCGCCGGAAATGACGTAGACGAGGAAGCGAATGCGAGTGACATTGATGCCCGAGGTTTTGGCCGCATGCGGGTTGCCGCCGACGGCGTAGATGTAGCGGCCGAAGCGCGTGCGGGTCAGGATCCACCAGGAGGCCAGGAAGACGATCGCCAGCAGGATGACCGGCATCGGGATGCCGAGGATGTTGCCCGTTCCGATCCAACGGAATTCCAGCGTCAGCGCCGGCACCGGCTTGCCGCCGCCATAGATCAGCGTCATGCCGCGCGCCGCAGACAGCATGCCGAGCGTGGCGACGAAGGCCGGAACAGAGAAGCGCGAGACGATGAAGCCGACGATGATACCGCAGGCGACGCCGACGAGAATGCCGATCGCCAATGCGATGAAGAAAGGGTAGGGCGCGCCGGCGATGCCTGCCGTCGCCGAGGTCGTCGCGAAGCTGGCGCTCACCATGCCGGCAAGGGCCACGACCGAGCCGACGGAAAGATCGATGCCGCGCGTCAGGATGACGAAGGTCATGCCGATGGCGAGCACGCCGTTGATCGACGTCTGCAGCAGCACGTTCGAAATGTTGCCCGGCGTCAGGAAATATTCGTTGGAGAGCGAAAGGATGAACGCCAACAGCAGGAAGGCGAGAAAGATGCCGTATTCCTGGATCATCGTGCCGCGGTTTTCGGCATTGAACCAGCTGCTGGACGATTTGTTTTCGATATTGGACACGGTTCTCAGGCCCCTTTGATGTCGGACAAGCGCTTCTGGCGTCGATCTCGCGGGTGGTTCAGGTCGACAGGTGGACGAGCGAACGGGCGTCGGTCGCCCGGCGGTCATAGATGCCGGCGGATTTTCCCTGGCGCATGACCAGGATGCGATCGGACATGCCGAGCACCTCGTCGATCTCCGAGGAAATCATGACAACGGTGCCACCGGCCGCGGTGAAGTCGCAGATGATGCGGTAGATTTCGCGCTTGGCACCGACGTCGACGCCGCGGGTCGGCTCATCGAGCAAGAGCAATCTCGGCTGGCGCAGGAACCATTTGCCGAGCACCACCTTCTGCTGGTTTCCGCCCGAAAGGCCCGAGACCGGCATCGTGTCGCGGGCGGCCTTGATGCCGAACCGGGCGATCATCTGGGCGCTTGCCGCGGCCTCGTCTCGGCGCTTCATGACGAAGCTCGGGCTCATCTCCGGGAGGCTTGCAAGGCAGATATTGCCGCGAACGCTGTCTGCAAGGTTGAGGCCGCTCACTTTCCTGTCTTCGGTGACGAAGGCGATGCCGCTGGCCATCGCGTCGGCTGGCTTGGTGACGTTGACCGGTTCACCTTCGAGCCTGACGTCGCCTTGCGACGGGCGATCGAGGCCGAACAGGCAGTTGAAGATTTCCGTGCGGCCGGAGCCCATCAGCCCGTAGATGCCGAAGATTTCGCCCCTGCGCACCGAAAACGAGATGTCCTCGATTTTGCCCGGCAGCGTCAGGCCCGAAACCTCCAGGCCGATCTCGTCGGTCGGGTCGTTGGTCTTGATATATTCTTCGCCAAGTTCGCGCCCGACAATCATCTTGATCAGGCCCGGGCGGTCGATATCGGCGAGCAGGCCGCTGCCGACATAGCCGCCATCGCGAAAGACAGTGTAGCTGTCGGCAATCTGGAAGATCTCCGACAGCCGGTGCGAGACGTAGACGACGCCCTTGCCTTCGGCCTTGAGGCGGGCAACCGCAGCGAAGAGGTGCTGAGCTTCCTTCTCGCCGATCGCCGATGTCGGCTCGTCCATGAAGATGACTTCGGCTTCATGGCTGAAAGCCTTGGCGATCTCGACCAGCTGCATCTGCGCAACCGAAAGGGTCATCATCGTCTGGGTTGCACGGATGCCGAATTCGAGCCGATCCAGCAGTTGCTGGGCATCCCGGTTCATCTTCTTGAAGTCGATGCCGCCGAAGCGCCCCGAGGGCTCGCGGCCGAGATAGATGTTTTCGGCGACCGTCATATGCGGGACGGGGCTCAGTTCCTGCTCGATGATGGCGATGCCGGAGGCGAGCGCTTCGGCGGGGTTGCCGTAGTGCACTTCCTTGCCGCGGCGCCAGATTGTGCCACCGTCGCGCTGCTGGATGCCCATCAGGATCGACAGAAACGTCGACTTTCCGGCGCCATTGCCGCCGCAAAGCGCATGAACGGAGCCGGCTTGAAGCTCCAGGCGGCCGTCGCGCAATGCAGCAACGCCCCCGAATGATTTCTTCAGTCCTTCAACCTTCAAAAGCGGTTGCATGGTGTCCTCCCACGCTGCGATGGCGATTTTGCCACCATCGATTTCGACAAAAATCACACGATGATCGACATCTGTCAATATCAGCTTTTTACTTTTGATTTTTTCAATCGTCTTTTGTCAAATGGCAGTGCCTGTCTTGAGCCCAATTGACATGAGTCAATGCGATGACCTGCTCCTTCGCGTCTGCTTTAGCGATCCGTTTACGCCGCGGTGACGGTTCCCCGCGCCAGGCCTATTCCCGGTTGTGTTTGGGTGACCGCGGTCTATTGTCGTGGGATGCATTTGAAGGTGGGACGCTGATATGGAAAAAGCCCGGAAGAATTGGCTCGTGATCGGTCTGGTCGTTCTTGCGCTGGCGGGCGGCTACTACGCCTGGCAGAATCTGGATCGCAATGCGCTACCCGCCGGGATCGCCAGCGGCAACGGACGCATCGAGGCGGTCGAGATCGATATCTCGACGAAAACGCCGGGCAGAATCAAAGAGATCATGGTGGACGAGGGGGACTTCGTCACTGCCGGTCAGGTGCTTGCCCAGATGGATACGGTCCAACTGGAGGCCCATAAACGGCAGGCGGAAGCACAGGAGAGGCGCGCCGTCATCGGCGTCGAAGCGGCAAAGAACCTTGTGACCCAGCGCGAGGCGGAAAAGGCGGCAGCCGACGCCGTTCTGGCACAACGCCGGGCACAACTGGACGCTGCCGAGCGGCGGCTCGCCCGTTCCGAGCAGCTCGTCAAGACGAGCACGGTTTCACAGCAGGTGCTCGACGACGACCGGGCGACGGCAGAGGGGGCAAGAGCTGCCGCCAGTGCCGCGGAAGCCTCGCTCGCCGCGTCGAATGCGGCGATCAATTCGGCGAAATCCCAGGTCGTCGATGCCGAAGCCTCGGTCGAGGCAGCCAAGGCATCGGTCGAAAGCATCGTCGCAGACATCAACGATAGCACTCTGGTCTCGCCGCGTGATGGCCGCATCCAATATCGTGTCGTCCAGCCCGGCGAAGTGTTGGCGGCGGGCGGCCGTGTGCTCAATCTCGTCGATCTCGGCGATGTCTACATGACATTCTTCCTGCCGACGGATCAGGCGGGGCGTCTATCGATCGGCAGCGAGGTCCGTCTCGTGCTGGATGCAGCGCCGCAGTACATCATTCCCGCCAAGGTTTCCTATGTCGCCGATGTCGCGCAGTTCACGCCGAAGACGGTCGAGACGGCCGAGGAGCGGCAGAAGCTGACGTTCCGCATCAAGGCGCAGATCCCCAAGGAACTCCTGAAGAAGTATATCCGCATGGTGAAAACCGGTCTTCCGGGCGTTGCCTATGTGAAGGTCGACCCCAATGCTGAGTGGCCGGCGAGCCAGACCGGCACGCTGGTGCAGTGATGGCGGATCCCGACCGGGCCGGCCTGCCGCCGGCGGAGCCCGTGGTTCGCCTGAGCGCCGTCACGCTTTCCTATGGGAAGACGAAGGCGCTGGACGACGTGACGCTCGATATACCCTCGGGCTGCATGGCCGGCCTGATCGGGCCGGACGGGGTGGGAAAATCGAGCCTGCTCTCTCTCGTCGCCGGTGCACGCGCCGTGCAGGGCGGACGCGTCGACGTGCTCGGCGGCGACATCGCCGATGCCGGCCACCGGCGCCGCACCTGCCCGCGCATCGCCTATATGCCGCAGGGCCTCGGAAAAAACCTTTATCCGACGCTTTCTGTTTTCGAGAACGTCGATTTCTTCGGCCGTCTGTTCGGCCACGATCGCGAGGAGCGTAAAAAGCGGATCGCAAGCCTGCTCGAAAGCACGGGTCTGGCTCCCTTTGCGGAGCGTCCTGCGGGCAAGCTTTCCGGCGGCATGAAGCAGAAGCTTGGGCTCTGCTGCGCGCTGATCCACGATCCCGATCTCCTGATCCTCGACGAGCCGACCACCGGCGTCGACCCCTTGTCGCGCCGCCAGTTCTGGGAACTGATCGACGACATCCGCACTGAGCGGCCGGGTATGAGCGTCATCGTCGCAACCGCCTATATGGAAGAGGCGGCGCGCTTCGACTGGCTGGTGGCAATGGATGCCGGCCGGGTGCTGGCAACGGGCACGGCCGGTGAACTGCTTGAAAAGACTGGCGTCGACACGCTCGACGCGCCTTCATCGCCCTGCTTCCCGAGGAGTTGCGGCGCGAGCATCATGACGTCGTCATTCCGCCGCGCCCGGAAGGTGTTGGCGAGGATATCGCCATCGAGGCGAACAACCTCACCATGCGCTTTGGCGATTTCGTCGCGGTCGACAATGTCAGCTTCCGCATCGGCCGCGGTGAGATCTTCGGCTTTCTCGGCTCCAACGGCTGCGGCAAGACGACGACGATGAAGATGCTGACGGGCTTGCTTGCCGCCAGCGAAGGCACGGCAAAGCTGTTCGGCCGCGAGGTTGACCCGCGCGACATGGAGGTCCGCCACCGTGTCGGCTACATGTCGCAGGCCTTCTCGCTCTATACCGAGCTTACGGTTCTGCAGAACCTCGAACTGCACGCCAAGCTTTTCGGCATGGCGGCCGATACCATTCCTGACCGAATCGAGGAACTTGCGGCACGCTTCGACCTCTCAGGCGTGATGGAGGCTTTGCCGGACGCGTTGCCGCTCGGCGTGCGCCAGCGGCTCTCGCTCGCGGTCGCCCTGATCCATTCGCCCGACATCCTCATCCTCGATGAACCGACATCGGGCGTCGATCCCGTGGCGCGTGACAGTTTCTGGCAGATCCTCGTCGACCTCTCCCGCAACGAGCAGGTGACGATCTTTATCTCCACCCATTTCATGAACGAGGCGATGCGCTGCGATCGCATGTCGCTGATGCATGCGGGCAAAGTGCTGGTGAGCGATACGCCCGCCGACATCATGAAGAGCCGCTTGGCAGCGACATTGGAGGAGGCCTTCATCACCTATCTGGAAGAGGCGATCGCCGGGGCGAAGCAGGCGGCTCCCGCGGTAGTTCGGGCAAAGGCCCCCTCGGAGCCGGTCGTCAAGCCTGAGGCCCCAAAGCGGCCCGCCTCGAAATCGGGGTTTTTCGATGTCGGGCGCATGTTCAGCTATACCCGCCGTGAGGCGCTGGAGCTGGTTCGCGATCCGATCCGGGCGACGCTTGCCACCATCGGCACCGTGATCCTGATGTTCGTCATCGGCTACGGCATCAACATGGATGTCGAGGACCTGACCTTCGCGGTGCTTGATCATGACCAGACGACCACCAGCCGCGAATACATTCTCGAGATCGCCGGTTCGCGTTACTTCATCGAGAAGGACCCGATCACCGACTACGCCGACCTCGACCGGCGCATGCGCAACGGCGAACTCAGCCTGGCGATCGAGATCCCGCCGGGTTTTGCCCGCGATGCGGCCCGTGGCGATAAGGTCGAAATCGCCGCCTGGATCGATGGCGCCATGGCCAGCCGGGCCGAAACGGTCAAGGGCTATGTCCAGGGGCTGCATGCCCATTGGCTGACCGGCAAGATCCGCGAACGCTACGGCAATGCGGCAACCACCGGCACCTTCAAGATCGAGACGCGCTTCCGCTACAATCCTGACGTCAAGAGCATCGTCGCCATGGTTCCCGCAGTCATTCCGCTTTTGCTGATGTTGATACCGGCCATGCTGTCGGCGCTCAGTGTCGTGCGCGAGAAGGAACTGGGGTCGATCGTCAATCTCTATGTCTCGCCGGTGACGCGGCTGGAATTCCTGGTCGGCAAACAGATCCCCTATATCGCGCTCGCAATGCTCAACTTCGTTCTGTTGACGGCGTTCGCGATCTTCGTCTTCCGGGTGCCGTTTACCGGCAGCCTCGTGACCTGGACGGTCGCGGGACTGATCTATGTCTCGGCGGCGACGGCGATGGGGCTTGTCATCTCCACCTTCATGGCGAGCCAGATCGCGGCGATCTTCGGCACGGCGATCCTGACGCTCATTCCGGCGATCCAGTATTCCGGCATGATCGATCCGGTCTCGTCGCTTGAAGGGGCAGGCGCATTCATCGGCCAGATCTACCCGACCACGCATTTCATGACGATCGCCCGCGGCACCTTCTCCAAGGCGCTCGGCTTCAGCGATCTTGCCGGCGCCTTCGTGCCGATGCTGATCGCGGTGCCGGTGCTGCTCGCCATCGGCACCCTGTCCCTCAAGAAGCAGGCGAGGTGACGATGCGCCTGTCCCACATCTATCAACTCGGCATCAAGGAACTCTGGGGCCTCTGGCGCGATCCGATCCTGTTGATCCTGATCGTCTATTCCTTCACGCTGTCGGTCTATACCGGCTCGACAGCGATGCCGGAAACGCTCAATCGGGCGGCCGTCGCCATCGTCGACGAAGATCGCTCGCCGGTTTCGACGCGGATCGCCACAGCTTTCTATCCGCCCTATTTCGTGCCCCCACAGATGATCACGCCGGCGGAAATGGACCGGCGTATGGACCAGGGCCTCGACACCTTCGCCCTCGACATTCCGCCGAATTTCCAGACGGATCTCTTGGCCGGGCGTTCGCCGACGATCCAGCTCAATGTTGATGCGACGCGCATGAGTCAGGCCTTTTCCGGCAATGGTTACATCCAGCAGATCGTCACCGGGGAGGTCTCAGGCTTCCTCGATCGCCATCGCAGCGAACAGTCACTACCGGTCGATCTTGTTCTTCGTGCGAGGTTCAATGCCGAGCTGAACAAGGGCTGGTTCGGCGCCGTGATGAACGTCATCACCAACATCACCATCCTGTCGATCGTGCTGACAGGTGCTGCCCTCATCCGCGAGCGCGAGCATGGGACGGTGGAGCACCTGCTGGTCATGCCCGTGACCCCGTTCGAAATCATGGTCAGCAAGGTGTGGTCGATGGGACTTGTGGTGCTGTTGGCCTCGGCGGTTTCGCTGGTCTTCATCGTCAAAGGGGTGCTCGCCGTTCCTGTGCAGGGCTCATTCATCCTGTTCCTGCTGGCAACGGCCCTGCAACTCTTCGCCACCACGTCGATGGGCATCCTGCTTGCGACCATCGCCGGCTCCATGCCGCAGTTCGGTCTGCTGCTGATGCTGGTGCTTCTGCCGCTGCAGGCTCTCTCCGGCGGCATGACGCCGCGCGAGAGCATGCCTGAAATCATCCAGACCATCATGCTTGCGGCGCCGAACACCCATTTCGTCATTCTGGCCCAGGCAGTTCTTTTCCGCGATGCAGGGCTGGACGTGGTCTGGCCGCAGCTCCTTGCTTTGCTGGTGATCGGCGCCATTCTCTTTGCCTTCGCCATGCGACGCTTCCGGGCATTCCTGAAATAGCTCATGCGCCACAAGCCTCCAGCCAAGCGACGGAGGATATGCGCGATCTCATCGACGAGATTCCAGCTCATTTCGACATGCATCGGGTGGAAAACTGCCGGCCATGGTGTCGTTCATGGCGGCGATCGCTTCCAAGGGGCGGTCCGGCTCGACGATGCAAACATCGCGGCGATCGAAAAACTCACCGATCTCGCGCCGCTGCATCAGCCGCAAGGCTGACCTATAGGCGCACCAATCACGAGAATTTCCACGTACGCGGCTTCATCGAGGAAGGCACGACCACGATGCCCTTTGACATGACGGTGCTCAACGAGCTCGACCGTTTTCATCTGGCGCTGGAGGCGATCGCCCGGGTTTCGGGGCTGGCGGAAAAGGTAGCGGGTGTCGTCGTCGAACTTCACGGCAAACTCGACGAGCACCATCGCTATGTCCGCGAACATGGCGATGACATGCCGGAGATCCAGAGCTGGCGCTGGCCGGGCTAATCTTCTCCGGTGCGGTTTGTGCAGGCCGTTGAAGGCGCTGACGGAGTGCTCTACAGCAATAGACCGGCAACGGCAGTCAAGGCCGATGCAAGGGCCGCCATCGTGCGCCAGACGATGCTTGAATTGGGGAAGGGCGGGGGAAAATGGCCGAACGCAAACACGGAGAAGCAGTCCCCGCAACGGAAACCCCCCTTGCGGGCGTAGACTGGTACGGTCTGGATATCTCCGACCGTAACCATAGCCGAACGCTTTTCTCGGATCTTGATATGACCGAGGCAACGAGCGCCGGTGCCGTCTTCAAGGAATGCACCTTCCGTCGCGCCAAGTTCAATTGCTCGCGCCATGAGGGCAGCGCCTTCATCAACTGTACCTTTGTCGGCTGCAATTTCTACGACGTCATCTTCAACGACTGCAAATTCGTCGGCAGCATGTTTGACGGCTGCAAGTTCGACGCGATGAGGGTCAAGGGTGGGAACTGGTCCTTCGTCGGATTGCCGGGCGCGGACCTTCGCAGTGCTGTTTTCGCCGACACGGTCATGCGCGAGGCCGACCTCACTGGCGCGCGTTGCGACGGCGGAACGATGAATGGGCTCGACTTGTCGGGTGCCTGGCTTCACAGCGTCAATTTCAGCGGATGTGATCTGCGCGGTAGCGATATAAGTTCAATCGAGCCTGAAACGGTGACGCTGAAGCGCGCCGTCATCACGATCGAGCAGTCGGTGATGATCTGTGAGGCTTTGGGCCTGGTGGTCCGGGCGTCTTAGAGAGCATTTCCAGGAAAAGGGCGAAGCGGTTTTCCGTCAGGAAACGTGCAAGAACAAAGGGATAGAGCGTTTCCAGAATTCCGCCTAAACCGGAAGCGCTCTAAATCGCCTTCCAACGATTTGTGTGTCGATCGGCAGGCAGGCGGAACCTCGTTTAGTTTCGCGGTTCGCCACTCGGCGCATAGACCGTCTTCTGCTTGAAGGCGAAGATATGGCCGCAGCGGCACCGCATCATGTGTTTGGCAGGATCGCTCGACGGGCGCTCCGTCGAAAAGCCCGTTGGCATCTGGTCGATGAGAAAACCACGGGTCCTGCTTTTCGGATCGTCGTTCTCCGAGGCTTCTGCAAAGCCGGACGCCCCACATTTCGAGCATTCCAGTTTTCTCGAATAACGATCTCTCGACACGATTGTCCCAATCCAAAATCAACTCGGCACCCGGACTATAGGAGGCGAGAGGCGCGTTCAAGGCCGTCGACGGAAAACCGCGCTAGGCTGAGGCCGGGTTGACGGCGGCCTGTTGCCGATCAGACAGTATCCTGTCGGCGCCGCATCTCGGCTGCGATGGTCGCCTCGTCCTGCCGGAGCGACAGGCGCCTGGCTGCGGCAAGACCCTGAGTCCAGGTCGACAGCGCGCGCTCCTTGCTGTCGTCCAGCCAATGCGCCAACCCGCACCACAGCCCGTATTGCGCCGTACCCACCGGGAAGACCCGGCAATAGCGCGAAAGCTCATGCAGAACCTGGCGCTCCCAATGACCCCATTGCTCGTACTCGCGCGATAGCCCCTCCTCCCGGCCGCGAAACAGCACTTCGACGCCGGAGATGCCGATCAGCGCGCTGTGGGAGGAGGGCCGGCGCATGGCGCGCAGCAGACGAAGCGTGTCGACGGCGGCCTCGACGCTTTCTGCGTGCCTGCCGATGCGGGCGAGCGCCAGCGCCAGCGCACCGCGCGCCGATATCTGTGCGGCAAGATCGACGGAGCCGAGCATGGCCGAGGTGATCAGCCTGAGCACCTCCACCGCCTCGCGCGGTCGATCCATGTGCAGCACGCAGAGCGCCTTGCAGCGCAGGGCCCATATTTCCTGCTGGATGTTCCGGCGTTCTGGGCCCGCGATAAAAGCGTCAGCGCCGCAGGCTCTAACGCGCTCCAATCTCCGCGATAATAGAGCGACCAGAAACGGATGCCCTGCGCATTGCACCAGCGCAGCTGTCTCCGGCGCTGAGAACGAGCGTCCGAGAACCTCGCCGCCCCGGCTGCAGATCTGTTCGGCGCAGCGGGCGTAGGAGAGCGTGAGCAGTTTCGGGATCTGGTCCAGGCCGTCCTGTCCGCGCCGGGCCAATTGTTCGACGAGGGCCGTTTAGCGCGACACATCCACGAACAGCACCGCGGCCGGAAATGCGACGGCTGCCGGGCGGTCGCCATTGGCGCCGTGGATCCTGCCGAGCAGTTCCAGCGGCAGGAAGCCCTCCAGGAGCGGATCGTTTTTTCCCATGACTTCTTTCTCACGGCTGCAGAAAGACGGAGGAAGCGCCGGGGCGCCCAATTCGCTCACACGATGGGGTGAGGAGCCTACTACTTCTGGATTAGTGGTTCCCCTCTCACGTATCTGCAGACTTTCGCATATAATTCACCCGGCGCTAAGAGGGGGGCGTCAACCTCAGTCGAAATCAGGACATGGGTCGGAAGGGCCAATGCGGCGCTTTGTGCTCATGTACAACCCAAGGTTAAGTCGATATCTTCTGGCTTCGACGCATGAAATGGATGCGAGCATATTTTGCGGGCGTGGAAAGACCGGAAGAAAGGCGGCTGCGACCGAGGGTGGCGGCACATCTGGTGGAGAACTCTGTGCAGAGAAGCGACATTGGCAAAGGCAGATCGCAGACCGACAAAGGATCGGAGGCCGTCATCGACGAGGCGTTGCGGCAGCTTGCCGGAGAGGTCGGCATGAGCGACCTCGACACGGAATCGAAAACGGCCTGGATATCGCAGGGATTCGAACGGTTGGTCGATCGTGTTCGCAAGGCGCCCGCCAATGTGCACTTCGATGTCCTGATCATCGGCAGCGGGTATGGCGGTGCCGTTGCCGCATCGAGCTTCGCCGGTCGCATGCATGAGGGCAGGCCGATCTCCGTTGGCGTGCTCGAGCGCGGGCGTGAATATCTGCCAGGCTCGTTTCCGACAGGGCTTGGTGAATTGCCGCGCCATATTCGCAGCGACAACAACAAGGAGGGCCTGATCGACATAAGGATCGGTGCGGAGGTCGTTACCGTCGTCGCCAATGGCGTGGGCGGCGGCTCGCTGATCAATGCCGGGGTCATGGAAACGCCGCTGCCAAGCATATTCCATAGGGGATGGCCAGCGGCCCTCAAGGACCTCTCGGTCTGGAAATCCTATTTCGATCGCGCCCGTGATCTGCTCGGCAGCACCATCATGGGCACCCCAAACACCATTGCAAACCATGTTGATGGCGTGCCGCAAAAGTTTCGCTCCGTTCGCTCCATCGCCCCGGACGGCAATTTCCGCCCCGCCTCGATCACGGTCGCGATGAGCGACACCGTCAGTTCGGGCAATGTACGCCTTAACAAATGCGTGCGCTGCGGCGATTGCGCCACCGGCTGCAATGGGGGTGCGAAGAACTCGCTCGACGTCAATTTGCTGGCGCGGGCACACGAGTACGGTGCGGAAATTTTCAGCGGTGCGACCGTGCTGACCATCGCCAGGGATGGCGAGGCGGGCTGGATCGTCAACAGCGTCTACACCGACGCAAAATTGCGAAAGCGCGACGGCGGGACGGTGCCGATCAGGGCGCGCAAGGTCGTGCTTGCCGCCGGTACTCTCGGCTCCAGCGAAATCCTGATGCGGTCACGCGGATTGGGCCTGCAACTGCCCGACAAGAACCTCGGAACACGGTGCTCGACCAATGGTGACATGCTGGTTGCCGACTATGCCACTACAGCCACTGTCAACACTGTCGCGGATGAAACGGTCAAACCCTCGGCCCGGGCGATCGGGCCGATGATTACCGGCGTGATCGACTTGCGTGCCTCCGCCGGTGTCATGATCGAGGAAATGTCGGTGCCGGCCGCCCTGCGCATCGCCTTTGCCGAGGTTTTTGCCACGCTCAATACGCTGCACGGCCTCGCCAGGCATGACGGCAGCCGTCACCGGCCGGGGTTTCCGGATGACGATATCTACGCAGTGCCGCCGGCACGCATCGGCCACTCGGCCCTCTACGCCGTCATGGCCGATGATGGCGCGGCGGGCCGGATCGAGCTCGACGGCGATCTCATCGCGACCGATCGCGACGGCATCGCGCGGATCCGCTGGGACAAGCTGCAAGGCCTGCCGATCTTCGACAAGGAGATCGAGGCGCTCGCGGCGCTGACCAAGAACTCAGGTGGCCGCCTCATCCCCAATCCGGTCTGGAAACTGTTGCCGGCCGATCTGACCTGGCTGCTCAAAGACCAGCGCGGACCGTTGGCAACCGTCCAACCGCTTGGCGGATGCGTGATGGCCGATACCGGCGCGGACGGTGTGGTCGACCATCTGGGGCGCGTCTTCACATCGGCGGATTCCGATGCTGTGTATGACGATCTCGTCGTGCTCGACGGATCGATGATTCCAACGGCCCTTGCAACGAACCCTGCCTTGACGATTACCGCGATCGCGCTACGCGCGGCCGAAACGTTGGCGGACGAGTGGGGCTATGCGGTGGCCGAAGCCCGGCCCATGGGTCCACCACTGGTTCGTCCGGTCTTTCGCAGCACCGACGTCGCCGCACGGGCGCAGTCGAGCGAAGTGGAAATCACCGAACGGCTTGTCGGCCCCATTCGCCTGACGCCCACTGATGGGGTCGAGGAAACCCGGATCGTCGAGCTGACCATGCGGTTTACACCGACGAGACTTGGACAATTGACGCCGAACAATGGCGGACATCCGATCCTTCGTGTCGCGACCGAAGTGCCGGATCGCGCCATCAGAAGCCAGATCCGGATCTTCCCTCGGGAGGTCTGGGAAACGCTCGAGACAACCTGGTTGCCTTTGCATGTGAAGGAGCAGCGACTCGACGCCGCCGTCGAGTTCAGCGCGCCGATTTCCGGCAGCCTCAGGATATTCGAGCGGCAGGAAAGCACGTTGCTTGGGCGGGTGTGGCGTGCCGGCAAGGCGTGGACGCTGAACCGGGGCCTTCGCGACGGCTACCAGGCTCTTGTCGATGGGGATGACGGCCCCGGTATCTGGTCGCGGCTTAAATCTGCTTTTGCGATCGCCAGCCGCTCCGGCGAGATCAGGGCGCTCAGCTATGATCTGACCATTGGGCCACGGGACGTCGGCGGCAAGATCACGCTTGCTGGCAACCGTATCGTCGGCACCAAGACCTTCACCTATGAGAGGCGCTGCAACCCCTGGCGCCAACTCATGGAGGTGAGGCTCGACAGGTTTCCAGGCCTCAGCGCTGACAGCGGCGAGCGCGTGCTGAAACTCGATGTCGGCTATCTCGCGCGGATCGGCCTGCCGTTATTCCGGATCGTCAATCAACGCGATGGCGCCAACACCATCGGCGAATTGCTGACATTCTTCGGCTTCGTCACGCGGCTTCTGCTTGGTCTGCACATCTGGAGCTTTCGTTCTCCCGACCAGGACAAGCGGTCAAGCGAGGCGATCGTCAACCGCCTGCCGCCGACCACCCTGAAGCTGCCTGGCGGCGCATCGATCACCGCCGAACTGCACCGCATCGCGCTTGCGCCCGAACGGCCGGATGGCGGAGGCAACGACATCCCCGGCGAAGTGCGGCTGACGCGCTATCGTCATCCCAACACCAAGAAGCGGCCGCTGGTGATGTTCCACGGCTATAGCGCCAGCGGCACGACGTTTGCGCATCATGCGGTCAACCCCAACTTCGCCAGCCATTTCTGGTGCACCGGCCGTGACATCTGGATCGCCGATCTGAGAACCAGCGCTGGTCAGCCGACCGCGACGCAGGCCTGGAGTTTTGACCAGATCGGCAATGTCGACGTGCCGGCAGCCCTGAAGACGGTGGCGGCGACGTCGCCGGACGGAACGGTCGACGTGATCGCCCATTGCATGGGAACCGTCGTTTTCAGCATTGCGGTTTTGAACGGCCATGCGACCGGGCTCGTCAATCGCGCGGCGTTCACGCAGGTCGGCCCGCTCGTGGTCTTCGCACCGGCCAACATCTTTCGCGCCTATGTCGTGCGCTATCTCATCGATTTCCTGCCGGACTGCTACAGCTTCAACCCGAAGGAGCCGACACTGGCCGACGATCTTCTCGATCGGCTGCTTTCGACACTGCCCTATCCCGTCGAGGAATTCGACGTCGAAAATCCGCTATGGCCGACGAAACGAACGCCCTGGACGCGGACGCGGCACCGCATGGACGCGCTTTACGGTCGCGATTTCAACGTGCGCAACATGGAGCCCGAGATGCTGCGCTATATCGACGAGCATTTCGGTCCGCTGAGCCTGTCGACGGTGTCGTCGACACTGCATTTCGTGCGCTATTCGACGATGACGGACTTTCATGGGCGCAATCGCCTGGTCTCGCGCCAGAATCTGGAAAAGCACTGGTCGTTCCCGACCTTCAGCGTGCATGGGGCGGAAAACGGCCTGTCGCACGTCTCGACCGTTGATCGCATGCGCCAGATTTTTGGCGATGCTGGTCGGGTCTATAGGCCTCCCTTCGTCAACCCGGGTGCGGGCCATCAGGATGCTCTGGTGGGAACGACGCGTCATGCGACCTTGCAGCAGATCCAGCAGTTTCTCGACGCCGACATACCGACGGGTGTAATCAAGGCCGACAGCGAAAAAGTGGTCTATCCGCCCTGGATCGGTCCGATCCTCACTGAAGAGCGCCCGAAGACGCCGGCGCTGGTGATCCGCCTTGGTTCGGCGCCCTCGCACCGGGCGACGGAAGCCGCATTGTTGCTGCGCATCCGGCTGGTCAACGAACGTATCTGTCGACCGGATGATGCGGCGAAGCCCTGGGATATCCAATATCTCATCGAACACCTTGTGGCCTATACCTCCAAGGCGCTTGAAGACGATGGCTGGGACGCATTCGAAGCCCCGCTGCCGGCCCGCATGCCGGGCAACGCTGGTGCGGGTCGCGGCAATGCGCTTCTGGTCCTGTTGGTCTACGACGAGGATGCGGCGTTGGCGGCACCGGACCTCGATCATGAGGAGCCACCGCCGCCGCTTGAACCCATTGCGGCACCACCGCCGGTGATCGTGCTGCGCGAGACCGCCGCTCCGCGTGATCCGATTGCTGGTCCTGGCGGCGGGCTGTCGTTGCCGACCTTCGATTTCGACAGGCATCTGGCACAGCCCGGCCGTGCCGGGCAGGGGCCAGCCTACGGCTATTTCGTTGCCGATATCGCGAAGAAGCAGATGCGCCGGCTGGATCCGACAGGTGCGGGCAATGCCGCGAGCAAGCAGGCGATCGCCTTTGCCTTCAGTCGATTTGAAGAAATGGCCGTCGCTGTGGAGCGTGCGCTCGCCTTTCCCACTCCGAATACAAAGCGGCAGGGTTTCATGCAGGCAGCGCCTCTTCCCGTTGTCGAACAGGATTTCGACTTGAGGGACGGCGTCATTCCCTACGATCCGCCGGTGCAGCCGCCCCTGGAACCGACGCCGAACGGCACCAGTTTTACGCTGTCGTCGTGCCAGTATCCGGCCGGATTTCTCGACGAGGCCGTCGCCTACCATTCCTATCGCCGCATCGGCGAGCGGCTCGAGGCCAATGTCGGCATCAAGCCGCGCTTCGCGCTTTTCGTCGGCGACCAGGTCTATGTCGACCCGACAGCGGGCCTTTATGACCCGACCCGGCGGGACGATCGATATCGTCTGCCCTATGAAGCCTGGCTCAACCAGCAAAGCGTGCGCAACGTGCTGCGGAAGATCCCGTCCTTCATGCTGCTTGATGATCATGAGATCGACGACAATTGGGAGCCGATTTCCGATCCCGACGACGATGACAACGCCGAAAAGGTGACGCGGGGCATCGAAGCCTACAGGAAGTATCAGCGCGGCATGCATGCCAAGCTCGAGATGTTCGATTTCGACGGCTTTCATTTCTTCATGCTCGACACACGGACGCAGCGCACACACCGCAAGGTCGGCGACGGTCTTAGGACGGCGGCGATGATTGCGCCGGCGACGATGGACAGTTTGAAGCAATGGCTGTTGCTGGCGCCCGCACCGAAGTTCGTGGTGTCGCCGGTGATGTTCCTGCCGCGGCATCGGCGCGCCATCCAACGCGACCGCAGCCTGTCGTGGACGAACCTGAGTGCGCTGCATTCCGACGGCTGGGACGGTTATCCCAACACGCTTCGCGAGGTGCTTGCCTATATCGCCGAGAACCGGGTCGAGCATGTGGTGTTTCTCTCGGGCGATGAACATCGAGGCTGCATCGCCACCGTCGATCTATGCGATGAGGATGGCTCTCTCATCACTCGTCTACACTCGATCCACACGGCGGCGATGTTTGCGCCCTATCCCTTCGCCAACGGCATCGACGAGGAGATCGTCGACAGCGAGGCGATCGAGATCCGAAATGGTGCGAAGACCTACCGCTGCGTCGTCAATGCAACGCGCCCGGCGGCTGGAGACGGGGCGACATTTCTGCGTGTGCGTGCCGCTGCAGCCGGTTGGGAACTCGATTGCGAGTTCGGTGACGGTGCGATCCAGACACTGACGATCTGATCGCTGGACGCCTTCGCGTGAGATGTTTCAGCGATAGCCCGTCGCGTCGGCGGGCTTGTTCTGCTCCATCACCTCGCGCATGTAACGCCAGCAATCGGGGCGCGAGCCGTCGAGGTCGGTGAAGCCGTATTCCTGGGCAAGGCTGCCGCTCGACAGCGATTGCCCGTTCCACCGGGCCTTCTGCGGATCCGCGGCCAGCGCCGCGATGGCGCGGCCGACGAAGCGTGGACTTTCGGAAATGACGAAATGCGGCTGGATCTTCGTTGCCTCTCGCCAGGTCTCTTCCGTCACTTGGAAATGCTCCAGCATCATTTCAGAGCGCATCCAGCCCGGGGTAATCGAGATGGCCGTGGCGCCGTACGGTTCCAGATCCTTGGCATGTGCCCAGGCCATGCGGTTGGCCGCGACCTTGGCGAGGTCGTAGAAGGGCGAGAGCCGATAATGCTCGGCATTGTACTCGGCCGTTCCGTCCGTCACCTCGACAAGCAGCCCGCCGCGATTTTCGATCATCAGCGGCAGGGCATGGTGGGCGGTGATCAGATGCGTGTCGATCGCCAGGCGCAACAGCTTCAAGCCGTTGTCGAGATCATGTTCCCATACCGCCTTGTTCCATTCGAAGAGGTTTTCTCCACCCCAGACGTCGTTGACGAGAATGTCGAGCCGACCGTGCTCGCGCCGGATGCGTTCGATGAGAGCCTTCACCTGCGTGGATTGCAGGTGGTCGACCTGCACCGCGACGCCTTCGCCGCCGAGTTCGCTGACGAGTTCCGCCGTCTCCTCGATGGTTTCGGGGCGCTTGTATTCCGACTGCTGGCTTCTCGTGGTGCGGCCGGTGACATAGACGGTTGCGCCCGCCGCACCGAGTTCGGCGGCAATGCCGCGTCCGCCGCCGCGAGTGGCGCCTGCGACCAATGCAATTTTTCCCTTGAGCGTCATATTTTCCTCCATCGGTGATCGAGGCCATCTGGTCGTGGCTATGAGAATAGGATATATAAACGATTATTCGGTTATTAATGCGAGTCAAGATGCCACGCCCCAAAACAATGCCTGATGAAGATGTGTTGGCAGCCGCGTTGGCGATCATGCATGCGAGCGGCCCGGAGGGCCTGACCTTCGCCGCTCTTGCCACGGGCACCGGGCTCTCCGCCTCCACCTTGGTCCAGCGGTTTGAGAACAAGCAGCACCTCGTTCGGCGCACGCTTTTGCAAGCCTGGGACGGGCTCGACCGATTGACTTCAGAGCTTTCCGCGACCTTGCCGAAGACACCGGAAGGCGCCGTCGATCTGCTCGTCGGACTGTCCGGCGACTATGGCGGCATCGAAACCTATGCCGACGGGCTTCGGATCCTGCGCGAGGATTTGCGCGATCCGGCGCTTCGCGCCCGCGGCGCGCGATGGCGCGATGCGCTCTCACAGGCGCTGGATGAACGCCTCTCCGGTCCATCGGGGCCGGTACCCGGCATTGGCCTCCTGATGGCGTCCCACTGGCAGGGGGCCCTGCTTTGGTGGAGTTTCGATCCGCAGATCCCGGTTGCGGATTTCGTCCGGCAGAGCCTGCGCCGTTTCGTGTCGGTCCTCGCCACAGGCGCATCCGCTCCACCGCTGCTTGAAGTGCTGCGCGACTGAGTCACGACAGGACCGGCCGGTCACCCGGCTTCAAATCCGCGTGACATTGCGCGCGGCCCCATGACGCGGCCGCGCATTCATCCTAGATCGAATGCATGATCAGGTTTGCTGCCGCATTTTTTTCTCTACTGCTGATGTGCTCGCTGGCGGTCGCACAGGATCGGCCACCGCTTGCGGCGCTGTTGGACGGCCTTGCGGCGCGCGACGACCTCAAGCCATTGAAAACCGTGATCGTCTCACAAGCTGGCTCTGTCCTTGCCGAGCGCGGCTACCGGGGCACCCGCCCTACGGACACCAACAACATCAAATCGGCTTCCAAATCGATCGTATCGGCTCTGGTCGGCATTGCGATCGACAAGGGCTTGCTTGAGGGCCCGGACCAGAAGATCGCTCCGATCCTCAAGCCGGACCTGCCGGCTTCGCCCGATCCGCGGCTTGAGGACATCACCATCGGCAATCTGCTTTCGATGCAGGCCGGTCTCGGAAGGATGTCCGGTCCGAATTACGGCCGCTGGGTGTCCAGCCGGAACTGGGTCCGCTCCGCACTCGCGCAGCCGTTCGACGACGAACCGGGCGGGCAGATGCTTTATTCGACCGCGTCCACCCATTTGCTCTCGGCAATCCTGACCAAGGTCAGCGGCAAGTCGACGCTTGCTCTCGCCCGCGAATGGCTTGGTCCGATCAAGGGTTTTCGCATCGATGCCTGGGACCGCGATCCCCAGGGCATCTATCTCGGCGGCAACCAGATGGCCATGAGTGCGCGATCTCTGCTTGCTTTCGGCGAGATTTACCGCAACGGCGGCAAAACGGCAGATGGAAGACAGGTGGTGCCGGCGCAATGGGTCGCACTTTCCTGGCAACCGCGCACCAATTCTCGGTTCTCCGGCGACATCTACGGCTACGGCTGGTTTCAGCGTCAGATCGCTGGCGAGACCGTGCATTTCGCCTGGGGCTATGGCGGCCAGATGCTCTATATCGTTCCGGCGTTGGATCTGACCGTGGTGATGACGTCTGAGGAGAGCGGCCCGTCGGCACGCACCGGTTACCGCGATGCGCTGCATCTGCTGCTCGGCGATATCATCGACACGGTCAGGGCGTCGCCGCGTCTCGGCGAATAGCTGCGTTTTCCACCCCATCACCGGCGAAACCTGCGGTGCCGGGTGCAGCCGCCGTGTCGCGTGCGTGGCTTCGTGCGGAGCGAACCTGCTGTGGATGAACGGCGTCTCCTTTTCCTGATGGGCTCGTGGGCCGCCGGCCGGCAAACGCAGGCTTGCACGGCAATTCAACGGCGCCGGCACCGGAGATATCGTGCGCGCCGAGCGCGGGACGGGCCGTCATTTTGTCGGACGCTGTAACGCGTCCCCCTGATCGTAGTCTAACGATCAAGAGAAATAGAGATCGCAGGAGAAACACCGGTTTCGCGCAGCCGATTCATTGGATGCGCCGTATGTCTGCAACCAGGAAGACGCAGCAATCTGTCAACGTGGAGAAGCACCATGACAATTCCCAGACCCCTCCTTGGAGCCCTTATCGTTGCTCAGCTGGCAACTGTCGCCGTGGCCGGAGAGA
Organism: Ensifer sp. 1H6; assembly: GCF_001976035.1. Classification (NCBI taxonomy): domain Bacteria; kingdom Pseudomonadati; phylum Pseudomonadota; class Alphaproteobacteria; order Hyphomicrobiales; family Rhizobiaceae; genus Ensifer; species Ensifer sp. 1H6. The sequence goes on from NZ_MOAI01000009.1 coordinate 84,261, forward strand.
TCAACGAGAAGAGCGGTGTGGCGATTTCGGGCTATGATCCGGTCGCATATTTCGTCCAGAGCAAGCCGGTTGAGGGCAAAGCGGACCTTGCCGTGACCTACCGTGATGCCCGCTTCCTGTTCGCCTCGGAGGAAAACCGCAAAGCCTTCGAAGCAAACCCGGGAAAATATGCGCCGCAGTATGGCGGCTTTTTGTTACCGGGTACGTTTTCCTGATCCAGGCCATGGGCGGCATCATGAGCATTACAGGCGAGCCGGACACGGCCGGTGGTTCTCCGGTCAAGACCGGCGTCGGGATAGCAGACGTGATGTGCGGCATGTACGCGACCGTAGGCATTCTGGCGGCGTTGCGCCATCGCGACCGCACAGGGCAAGGCCAGCAGATCGATCTCGCCCTCTACGACAGCCAGATCGCCTGGCTGATCAATGCGGCAACCAATCATCTGGTATCCGGGCGTGTGCCGGGCCGCATCGGCAACGCCCATCCTGCGGTGGCTGTAGGGGCCGGTCTGGCCAAATCCCGAGATCGAGCACCAGATCAGATCGGGCTTGATGGCTGCCAGATCCTCATAGGCAAGGCCGCGGCGCGCCAGATCGCCCGGCTTGTAATTTTCGACGACGATATCGGAAATCCGCGCCAGGCGACGCACGAGGTCGACGCCTTCCGGCGTGGCGATGTCGATTGCGATCGACTTCGTTAGTCATGGGGACTGAGTGTTAGACCGGAGCCGAGCGTCAAGTATTGACGTTTGTCTCGATTGTTCTCGGAGAGTTCAAAGATGGCTTCCGGCGTTGTTCTATCCAGACGAACACGTCTTGAAAGGGCACCGCTAGGCCGAGCCGCGCAGCATGATCTCGGCGCTGAGCAGAATGCGCTCGTCCGCGGGGAAGGCCTGGTCGTCGTTCTCAGTTTCGCCGAGCTTGAACAGTAGCAGCTCGATCGCCAGCCGGCCGATCTCGTTGTAGTTCTGCGCCACAGTCGTCAGCGGTGGACAGGTGTAGCGCGACAGCGGATGGTCGTCGTGGCCTGCCACCCGCAGGTCACTGTCCGGTTCGCGGCCGACCTTGACGCCGGACTGGAAGGCCGCCGCAATCACGCCGAAGGCAACGCGGTCGTTGGCGCACAGCACCGTCTTCGTCGGAAAACCGCCTTCTCCCAGAATGCGCAGCGTTTCGTCGTAGCCGAACTTTTCGAAATCCCACGAGGCGTTCGGCGCCGTCGGCACGATGACGGGATCCTCCATCTTCAGCTGCTGCATCGCCTCCTCATAGGCGTGTTGGCGGGCGAGCGCGTTGTTGTTGACCGGCGGCATGCCGAAGTAGCAGGGCGGTGCGCCGGACCGGCAGAGATAATCGACCATCAGCTTGAAGCTCTGGCGGTTGTCCGTGCCGACGAAGGAGGAACTGCCGTCGAGCGGCGAGTCGACATAAACAAGCGGGATGCTCTCGCCGAGCGAGGTGAGTTTTTGGTGATGGGACTGGACGCCGAGCGGGGCGATGATCGCGCCGGCGACATTCATCGACTTGAAGGTTTCGATGGCGCGCTCTTCCATCTCCGGCTTGCCGTCGGAGGAGAGAACGAAGGCGAGAAAGCCCGCCTGGTTGGCGATATGTTCGATCCGCCGCGTCAGCGCCATGTAGAACGGGTCGGTCGAATTGGGAACGATGACGCCAAGAATATTGGTTCGCCGCCGGTTGAGATTGACGGCGAAGATGTTGGGCCGGAAGCCGGATTGCTTGATCGCGGCCTCGATGGCGTCGCGGGTCTTCTTGCGAACCGAAGTCGGATCGTTGAAGTATTTGGAGACAGTGGGGCGCGACAAACCGACGAACTCCGAAAAATCCTCCATCGTCTTGATTTGTCTGTCCACGGTCGAAGCGCCCCCATTCTTCTTTTGGGTTTCGTTTATAGATTTATTTCCGAGGGATAGGCAGTGTCGACTACGAAATATTCACGGAATGAACGGTCGGATCTATCCTTTGCAGGCGGTGAAGTAATCCTCCAGAACCGCATCGACGGCGGCAATCGCCAGGGCCTTTGCTTGCGGCGGCACCTGACCGTCTCGCACGCGCTCGTAACTGCCCGAAAGATACTGGCTGATCAGCGTCTCGGGGATGGTGACGCCATCGAGCAGGCGAAGAAGCTCTTCCACTGCAGTCGCGACCTTCGGGTGCGGCCAGTAATAGCGGATGCGGTCGCTGTAGGAGAAATGGCGCTGAAGACGCAGCGCGTCGGGCGAGCCGTGATAATACTTGCCCCAGTTGCCCGGCTCCTCGCGCATGACCTCTTCGGTGACCTCGGCCAGCGTTTTGGATCGCGCATCGGGAAACAGGAACGCGGCGATCTGGTCGAGCCCGTAAAGCGCTTCACGCAATGCAAACGTGAGGCCGGGGCCGACCTTGAGGATGGCAAAACCATCCGTCACCAGATCACGAAGTGCTTCTTGCGTCTGGTAGTCGGTGGAATGCGCCTCGAAGACGAGGCCGTTTAGCTCGGCCAGGCTTGCGCTCAACTGAGCGGCCCTCGGCCGGTCATAGGCGATCACGTTCTCGTTGCCGAATTCGACGCCCGGCTGGACGACGGCGCCGACAACCCGGGAGAAGGCCTCGCCGGCACCTGCATCGCTGAACGCCTGCCGATGAATATCGACGGTCTCGACGGCTGCTTCGGGTGCGGTAACTTCGAGCGTATCCAGTTCCTCGAGCGCGCCGCCGGGAACAGGCACCTCGGTGCCGATGATGTAGACCGGGGCGATGCCGTTACGTCCGCGGATGGCATCTTCGGCGGCGGCGGCAAGCCGCGCGGCACGCAACGCCGTCGTCGCATCGGGAAGGGCGACGGGTTCGCCGGCGCAGCCCATGCTGGTATCGAGATGCAGCTTGGTGAAGCCGGCCGCGGCATAGGCGCGGATCATCGCTTCCGCCTTGTCCATCGCCTCATCGGCCGGCAGATGTTTCCACGGGTTGGGGCCGAGATGGTCTCCGCCGAGGATGATGTTTTCGATCGGGAAGCCGGTCTTTGCGGCGATCTCCCCGACGAAACGGGTGAAATCGGCGGGCGTCATGCCGGTATATCCGCCGTCTTGATTGACCTGGTTGCAGGTCGCCTCGATCAAGAGATGGGTGTCTTCCCTAAGGGCACGCAGCATTGCGGCCTCGATGACCAGCGGATGCGCCGAGCAGATCGAAGGAATACCGCGCAGGCCCGGACGGTCGCGCCACTGGGCAATGTCGATCAGATAATTGGGTTTCATGGTCTTCAATCCTTTCGCGCGCTGATGAAGGCTTCGAGTTCTGCTCTCGTCGATGCGCCCTCCATCGGGCCGGAGATCATCACGGCGCGAGCGCCCGACGCGTTGGCGAGTTCAAGCGCTTCGCGGGGGCTGGCGTCATTCAGCCAACAGGTGACGAAGGTGGCGCCGAAGCAGTCGCCCGCGCCGGTCGGATCGATCTCTTCGACGGCAAAGCCGGGCAGGGAGAGCGTCGTTTCCGCATCGAAGTAGCTGGCGCCTTCGGCGCCGCGCTTGACCACGATGACCCTGATGCCGGAGGCGAGAAGTTCGGCGATGGCGTCCGCCTCGGTTTTCGCTTCAGTGAACAGGAAGAGTTCGGCGCCGCTCGGCAGGAACACGTCGGTCTTGGCAAGGACTGTCCTCAGCGCTTCCCGCATCCCCGGGCTTTCGAGGATTTCTGCGCGAAGGTTCGGATCGAAGGAGACCGTGCCACCGGCTGCCTTGATGATGTCGATTGCGGCGAGAATGCTCTCGACCACGCTCGGAGCGTAGAGCGACGACCCCATCACATGCAGGTGGCTGCAGCTTTGAACCAGCGCGATTGCGTTGTCATCGAGGGAAATGGTGCCGCAGGCGCTGTCGCGGATGTTGAAGACGAAGGCACGGCTGCCGTCATGACGGTAGCGAACGAAGGCGCTGCCGGTTGTGGCGAGCGGATCGACCGCGATGCCGGAGGTATCGACGCCGTCCGCCTCAAGGCGGGCGAGGTTGACGTGACCGAAGTCGTCGCCGCCAACGCGGGAAATGATCGCGCTCGCCTGGCCGAGCTTGCCGACCTGGTCGATGAAGATGGCGGGCGCGCCGGAAGGGAAAGGCCCGACCAGTGGTGTCGCCTGCCGGAAGCCGTCGCCCTTTTCGGTGGCGATGATCTCGACGAGGATCTCGCCGATCGTCAGTATCTTGTGCATGGGTTTCACTCGTGCCGGGTCAGCGCTTTGCCTGTTTGGCGCGAACGTCGAGCCAAACGGCGACAAGGATCACGAGGCCCTTGACGATGAGCTGGTAGAAATAGGGGATGGAAAGCATGTTCATGCCGTTGTTCATCACGCCGATGATGAGCGCGCCGATGAGCGTGCCGACCATGGTGCCGACACCGCCAGCAAGCGAGGTGCCGCCGAGAACGGCCGCGGCGATGGCATCGAGCTCGTAGCTCATGCCGGCATTGGTCTGGGCGGAAAAGAGGCGCGAGGAGAGCAGCACGCCGCTGATCGCCGCCATCACGCCCGAGATCATGAAGATGATGATCTTGAGGCGATCGACCTTGATGCCGGAATAAACAGCCGCTTCGCGGTTGCCGCCGGTAAGATAGGCGCGACGACCGAAGCTCGTCTTGCTGAGCACGATCTGGTTGATGACGAAGAGCACGGCAACGACCCAGATGATGGTGGGCAGGCGGAGGAAGCTCTCGGTGCCGATGGCGGTCCATGTCGCGTTGTCGATCATCGCCGGCGCGCCGTTGGTCGGCAGGCTGACGAGGCCGCGATAGATGCCCATCGTGGCGACGGTGACGATGAACGACGGCAGTAGCAGTTTTGCCGTCAACACGCCGTTGAGCATCCCCATCAGCGCGCCCGCCACGATAGTTACCGCGAGTGCCGGGCCGAAGCCGAGCCCGAAGGCGAAACATTGCGCCCCGACCATGCCGGCGACTGCGATGATCGAGCCGACCGACAGGTCGATCTCACCGAGCAGGATCACCCAGGTCATGCCGAAGGCGGCAATCGCGATCACGGCCACCTGCTGCAGGATGTTCATGAAGTTGACGACCGACATGAACCGGGGATTGAGGAACGAGAAGATGACGCAGAGCATCACCAGCGAGAGGAAGATGCCGCCATATTGCTTCAATGCCCTGACGAGGGCGGCCTGGGCTGCAGTTTGCTGGGTCATGATTGGAAACCTGTCGCGTGCGCCATGATCGTTTCGGGGGTAAGGTCGGTGCCGGCGAGGGTCGCGCCGAGCACGCCTTCATGCATGACGACCACGCGGTCGCTCATTCCAAGCACCTCCGGCAGCTCGGAGGAGATCAGCAGGATCGCCGTTCCTTCGGCCGCCAGCTGGCGATGATCTTGTAGATTTCGAATTTCGCGCCGACGTCGACGCCGCGGGTCGGCTCGTCGAGGATCAGCACCTTCGGCCGGGTCAGGAGCCATTTGGCGAGCACGATCTTCTGCTGGTTGCCGCCGCTGAGAGAGCCTGCCGGCGTGTCGAGCGAGCGCGTCTTGATGGCAAGCCTGCCGACCTCGGCTGCCGCTGCCTTGCGCTCGGCGCTGCCGCGGGTAAAGCCAAACGGGCCGGTGAAGTCAGGCAATGCCGCCATGGAAATGTTCCACTCGACGCTGTGCCCGAGCACGAGGCCTTCTTCCTTGCGGTTTTCGGTGACGAAGCCGATGCCGCGGGCAATCGCTTCGGCCGGCGAGCGGAAGCGAACCTCCTTGCCGTCGAGGCGAACCGTGCCGCTCGCGTTCTTCATGCCGAACAGTGCGTTCATCACTTCGGAGCGACCTGAGCCGACGAGGCCGAAGAAGCCGAGGATCTCGCCGGCGCCGACCGTGAAGGAAATATCGGCGAATTCCTCGTCGCGCGTCAGACGCTCGACCGCCAGGACCGGAGGCTGATCCGAAGTAATCTCCGTCGAGCGAACGTGGATTGGGGGCGGATAGATCTCCTCCATCCGACGGCCGACCATCAGCGCAATCAGCGCCTCGATCGTGACGTCGTTGCGATCGTGAGTGGAGACATACTCACCATCGCGGATGACGGTGATGTCGTCGCTGAGCCGCATGATCTCTTCCATGCGGTGGGAAATATAGATGACCGCGACGCCGCGGCTTTTCAGCCGGCCGATGATGTCGAACAGGATCTCGGCCTCGCTGTCGCTGAGCGACGAGGTCGGCTCGTCGAGAATGACGACCTTTGCCTCATGGCTGAGGCCCTTGGCGATCTCGACCAGCTGCCGCTGGGCGATCGAGAGATTGCCGACCTTCTCGGTGACGTCGATCGGCAGCCCGAGTTCAGCGACGATCGACCTTGCCCTGGCAACGAGCGCCTTATCGTTGATGAAGCCGAACTTGCGCGGCTCGCGCGTCGCCAGAATATTCTCCGCCACCGTCAGGTTGTTGCAGAGGCTCAATTCCTGGAACACGATCGCAAGCCCGAGCGCTGCTGCCTGCTGCGGGTTGGTGGGGCGATAGGGTTGATTGTCGAGGGTAATGTCGCCTGACGTCGCGCTGTGAACGCCGGCAAGAATTTTCATCAATGTCGATTTGCCGGCACCGTTTTCGCCGAGCAGCGTATGCACGCGGCCGCGGCGGACATCGAGCCGCATGCTCTTCAACGCGGCAACCTGCCCGAATGACTTCGTGACATTGCTGATCTTGAGAACGGTGTCCGTGGTCGAACCATGCATGGCGGCCTCCTTGGATCGCGCCGAGAAGCGCCTCCGGGCTGCAGCGCAACGTGTCTCATCAGACGCGCAAAGGTCGCTGTAGCACTTCGAATTGCTGCCCGTTTTTGTCGGCAGCAGGCGGAGGCGTTCGTCGTGTTGGTGCCGCCGCCCTCGGGCGGCGGCTGTCCTGGGAGGACTTACTTTGCGGTGTAGACGCCGGGCACGATCGGCTGTTCGGCCGGAACCTGTTCGCCGGCGGCAACCTTGACGGCAGTGTCGACGGCCTGCTTGCCCATCTGGTCGGGGAACTGCTGGATCACGCCGACCATCACCGGGTTGGTGTCGACAGCGTCGCGGGCTTCCTTCATGCCATCGAAGCCGATGACCTTGACCTGGGATTCGAGGCCCGCCGCCTTGACGGCAACCGCTGCAGCAAGCGCTGCGTCATCACCGAAGCCGAAAATGCCGGTGATGTCAGGGTTGGCCTGCAGCATGTTCTGTGCCGCTGCGAGTGCTTCGGCGCGGGTGATGCCGGTCTGGATGGCGACGATTTCCATCTCCGGATGCTTGGCGATCGCTTCCTTGAAGCCGTTGACGCGGTTCACGACCGACTGGACGGTTGGGTAGTCGATAACGGCGACCTTGCCCTTGTTCTCGAGAACCTTTGCCATCAGTTCGCCAGCCTTGACGCCGCCGGTGAAATTATCGGTGCCGATATGCGAGGTGACGGTCGCGCCGTTGGCAGGCACGTCGACGGTGATCACCTTGATGCCGGCCTTCTCGGCCTTTTCGATCGCGGCGCGCACGCCCTGGCTGTCGACCGGCGAAATGACGATCACGTCAACGCCCTTGACGATGAAATCCTCGACGTCGGCGAGTTGCTTGTTGAGATCCTGGTTGGCAATCGCAACTTCGAGCGCGACGTTCTTCTCTTTCGCCTCGGCTTTCATCGCGTCGGCAAGCTCGATGTAGAACGGATGCTGCTGGGTCAAGAGCGAGGCGCCGATGCCTTCGGCCGATGCGGCGGAAGCAATCAGGGTCAGTGCCGTGCCGGCGACAAGCGCCTTGAGAATACGGGGCATGTTCATGGGTTTCCTCCCTTGGAAACGATGTGGGCCTTTGGTCTTGGCGGCCAAGCAGGAGGGGCCTCCCATCACCGTCTTGGCGATGATGTAAAAACCATAAAACTTTGCGCGCGTCAATTTTTAAAAGTACGCGATGAAAAGAATAACAGGGTAACGCGAGAAATTTAGACGCCTCTCGCTTGAGTGGTCGGCAGGCCATTCGACGTCAGGCGGCCAAGGCAGGACCACAATGGCGCAACCGCATTCTCTGAAGAGGTTCCAAAAAGAACGGCACGGTGTCTGCAATTGGAAAAATGACGGGAACCTTTGGCGGAACCGTGCATCTAATGCTGCGGGAGGCTCGGCCATGGCAGACATTCGAACAGGCGCGCTGGCGATCACGGACCCGACCGCGGATGTGGCACTGGCGCAAAGGGCGATCGCCGGTGACGGGCAAGCCTTCCTAGCGATCATGCAGGTTCACAACCAGCGCCTCTACCGCATTGCCCGAGGCGTCGTTCGAAACGACAGTGAAGCCGAAGACATCGTGCAGGAAGCCTATGTGCTGGCCTTTGCGCATCTCGCAAGCTTTCGTGGCGAATCGTCGCTTGGAACCTGGCTGTCACGCATCGTCATCAACGAGGCGCTCGGCCGGTTGCGCCGGGGACGCCGCAAAGCCGACGCCCTGGGCTCGATCGGCGATGGCCGCAATGCGACGATCATCCAGTTCCCGCTGCCGGCAAGTGCCGATGATCCCGAACGCACGATGGCGCAGCGGCAGATCCTGCAACTCGTCGAACGGGCGACCGACAATCTGCCCGATATCTACAGAACGGTTTTCGTCGCGCGGGTGATAGAGGGGCTGAGCGTGGAGGAAACGGCTGATCTGCTTGGGTTACGCCCCGAGACGGTCAAGACACGGTTGCATCGGGCGCGGCAGCTGGTGCGCAAACAGTTGCATGAGCAGATCGGCCCGGTTTTGCTCGATGCTTTCCCCTTTGCCGGGCGGCGCTGTGCGCGGCTGACCGCGGCGGTCATGAAGCGGCTTGGCCTTTCCAGCTGACCGGCGGGAACCTTTGCGGGCAGGCGGCATCCAATGGATGTCAACTGCAAACAGGGTCCGCGCCCTGCGCGGAACAAGGAGGTTTCCATGAACATTCGGCCAATGACCGCGCTCGTCACGCTTTGCCTGCTCGGGCTTGTGATCCCGGCACAGGCAGCGGATAAGCCGACCGACCCACAGATCGCTCACATCGCCTATACGGCCGGAGTGATCGATGTGGAAAATGCCAAGCTTGCGATCTCGAAGTCCGGCAACAAGGACGTCGTTTCGTTTGCCGAAGATATGATGCGCGACCATGAGGCGGTGAATACGCAGGCGCTCGATCTCGTCAAGAAACTCAAGGTGACGCCGGAGGACAACGATACCAGCAAGGCGCTCTCGAAAGCAGCTGACGACGAACGTGCCAAGCTTGCCACGCTCGACGGCGCGAGCTTCGATAAAGCCTATGTCGACAATGAAGTCGCCTACCACAAGCAGGTGAACGGAGCCCTGGAGACCCTGCTCATTCCATCGGCCAGCAATTCCGAACTTAAGGCACTGCTTGAGACCGGCTTGAAGATCTTTCAAGGCCACCAGCAGCATGCAGAACATGTTGCCGCATCGCTGAAGTAGGGCGCAGCCATGCGATCCGGGTTTTATCTCGTTGCCATTGCCGGGCTCCTGCTCGGCAATGGCGCAGTGGATGCTCAAGCAGAGACAATCCGCGTGACGATCGAAAAAATGGCGTTTGTTCCCGCAGAGATCGAGGCACGCATCGGCGACACGATCGAGTGGGTCAACAGGGACATCCTCGTCCATACAGCGACCGTGAAGGGTGGTTGGGAGGTGTTGATCCCGGCGAAGAAGACCGCAAGTCTCGTCGTGCGGGAGGCGGGGCTGATCGATTATTATTGCCGCTTTCATCCCAACATGAAGGGACGCATTTTGGCGGCGGCGCCATAGGAAATTTCCAGGAGAACTGCGAAGCGGTCTTCCGTCCGGAAATGCGTCAAAACAAGGCGACGGAGCCATTCCGCAACTTCGCCCGATGTGGAAACGGCCCGGCGTCGCAGGCGCCCGCAACGTCAGGTGGCTTGTCTTTGTTCGCCTTCGCTCCAGTTTCTCTTCTATAACAAAAAACAGGTGCGATCATGATCAGAGAGCGCAAGGCGATGCTGGTTCGTGTCAGCGGAAGGGTACAGGGCGTCAGCTTCCGTATCTGGACCCGCCGCGAGGCCGAGCGCCTCGGCGTGACCGGCTGGGTGCGCAACGAGCGCGACGGATCGGTGGCGGCGATGATCGTCGGCTCCGATGCTGCGCTCGCAAACATGGTCGAGCGGCTCTGGATGGGGCCGGCGGATGCCTCTGTCGTCAGCGTCGAAACCGAACCGGTCGCCCTGCCCGATCCGGTGCAGGGGTTCCAGATCACTGGTTAGGTGATCGGAGATGCGGAGGGGCGTTGGTCTTAGGTGCGTCGCGAAGACGTCAGGGTGACTGAATTGGTCAGAGCGACTGGCGGTCAAGCCGATTGGTCGAGGCGACCGGCTTTTTTCTGGGCTCGTTCGGTCTCGACCCTGCCATAGGCGCGCAGGAAGGTCCTGACGGCGTTGCGGGCAGAGGTCTGCAATTGCTCCTCCGTTGGAGCTTCGCCAAAAGGACCGGCTATCTGCATGTCCGCCTTGATCAAGGCCAGGAATTGCCGAGCGGCCAAGTCGAGGTCGTCGATCTCAAGCGGGGCCGCGTGGGCAAGCCGGGCAAACAGTGCCGAGAGTGCCGCGCCGATCTTGCCCGGTCCCTGTTCGCGCCAGATCCTGATCAGCTCGGGATATCGCTCTCCCTCGGTCTCGACCAGCTTCTGGATGAACTTGCCGTCCTGATTGCAGATGCAGTTCCTGTTGAGGCGCACTGCAAAGGCAGTGAGGTCGTCCTCGAGATTGTCTGCCCGTTGCGGGAAGGTCGCGAGGATCGAGAACAGCGCGGCGTTGGTTCGGTCGAGGATATCCTGCACCACCGCCATGAACAGCGTCTCTTTTTCGCGGTAGTGATTGTAGATGGTCTGCCTGGAAACACAGGCTTCCGCGGCGATTTCGTCTATGCTGGCGCCGGAAAAGCCTTCGCGGCAGAAGACCTCTGCGGCGGCGTCGAGGATCGAGATGCGTTTGGCGCATTGACCCTTCTGGGTGGGGCCACCGGCGGTCGGCAAGGCGGCTTGTCGTTTTTTCATGATCCGACGATAGGACATGTTGACGGTTTGGACAATAGTGTCTAATTTGACATGTGTGTCCAAAATTATGGACCACATAGGTCAGCGCAGGATGCGTCTCCCGGACGTTCGATCCTGGCACGACCGGCTCATTCCAGTTTCAATCCCGGCGGCAACGAATGCAGGCGCGCGTCCTCGTTCGTTTCGCGACCTCTGAAAGATCATCACCATGACGGCGTCCTTTCTACGCACTGCCATAGTCCTCGGTCTGATTTCAGCGATCGGGCCTTTCGCAATCGACATGTATCTCCCCGCGCTGCCGTCGATCGGCAAGGATCTCGCCGCAGAGACCGGTGTCGTGCAGCTTAGCCTGCTCGCCTTCTTCATTTCCTTTGCAATTTTCCAGCTCGTCTATGGCCCACTCTCGGATATGTGGGGCCGCAAGGCGCCGCTCTATCTCGGCATCGGCCTGTTCGCGCTGGCCAGCATCGGCTGCGCGCTCGCGACCGATATCGAAACGCTCATCGCCTTCCGCTTCCTGCAAGGTATTGGCGGTGCCGCCGGCATGGTCATTCCGCGCGCCATCGTTCGTGACATGCACACCGGCGTTCAGGCGGCACGCCTGATGTCGCTGCTGATGCTGGTGTTCAGCATCTCGCCGATCCTGGCGCCTCTGACTGGCAGCGCCGTCATCGAGTTCTACGGCTGGCGCGGCGTTTTCTATGCCGTCATGATCGCAGCCTTCATTGGCCTGATCCTGCTGTCGACCCAATTGGCTGAGACCCGTCCGAAGAAGGACAGGGCCGACAGCAATTTCGGCAGCGCGATTGCCGCCTACCGGCTGCTTCTGAGCGACCGGAACTTCCTGACGCTCACCTTCATCGGTGGCCTCGGCATTTCGAGCTTCCTCGTCTACCTCGCAAATTCGCCCTTCGTGCTGATCGATCATTATGGCCTGACGCCGACGCAATACAGCTTCGCCTTCTCGATCAACGCGGTATCGTTCTTCGCGGTCTCGCAGGCAACGGGTTGGCTTGGCGATCGTTTCGGTCTCGTCCGGGTCATGCAGCTTGCCGTCGCCGGCTTTGCCTTGACCATGGCCAGCATGTTCATCGTCATGAGCCTCGGCTTCAACCAGTTGCCGGTCATGGCCGTATTCCTGTTCGTCGGCTACGGTGCGCTCGGTCTGGTCATCCCGACCTCCGCGGTGCTGGCGCTCGAGGATCACGGCGAGATTGCCGGCACGGCATCGGCGCTGATGGGGACGCTGCATTTTGTCACGGCGGCTGTCGCCATGATCGTTGCTGCCGTCTTCTTCAACGGAACGGCGCTTCCGATGGCCGCGGGCATTGCGATTTGCGCGGTCAGCGCGTTCCTGCTGACACAGGCAACCATCGGCCGCAGCCGTGTCGTGCCGGCGGAGTAACACCACCTCGCTTCGCGCAGTTGAAACAGGACGGCCGGTGAAGACCTTCTCGTCTTCACCGGCCGCTTTGCTATTGGCTCAGCAACGGAGTGCGGCGCGCTTGTCAGAAATCCCAGTCTTCGTCTTCGGTCGCAACCGCCTTGCCGATGACATAGGAGGAGCCTGACCCCGAAAAGAAGTCGTGGTTCTCGTCGGCATTCGGCGACAGCGCCGACAGGATTGCCGGATTGACCTTGCAGGCGTCGGCCGGAAACAGCGCCTCATAGCCGAGGTTCATCAGTGCCTTGTTGGCGTTGTAATGCAGGAACTTCTTCACGTCCTCGGTCAGGCCGACGCTGTCGTAAAGCGACTCGGTATATTTCGCCTCGTTGTCGTAGAGTTCGAGCAGCAGGTCGAAGGCGAAATCCTTCATCTCCTGCCGACGCTCGTCGCTTAACCGCTCCAGGCCCTTCTGGAACTTGTAGCCGATGTAATAGCCGTGCACCGCCTCGTCGCGAATGATGAGGCGGATCATGTCGGCGGTGTTGGTCAGCTTGGCGCGGCTCGACCAGTACATCGGCAGATAGAAGCCGGAGTAGAACAGGAAGCTCTCGAGGAAGACGCTGGCAATCTTGCGCTTCAACGGATCCGCTGTGCGATAGTGCTCGAGAATGAGCGCCGACTTCTTCTGGAGGTGTTCGTTCTCCTCCGACCAGCGATAGGCGTCGTCGACGTCAGGCGTCGAGCAAAGCGTCGAGAAGATCGAGGAATAGGAGCGGGCATGCACCGCCTCCATGAAGGAGATGTTGGAATAAACAGCTTCCTCATGCGGCGTGATCGAGTCCGCCATCAGCGTCGGCGCGCCGATGCTCGTCTGAATCGTGTCGAGCAGGGTCAGGCCGGTGAAAACGCGGATCGTCAGCTGCTGCTCTTCCGGCCGAAGTGCTGCCCAGGAGGGAATGTCGTTGGAGAGCGGCACCTTTTCCGGCAGCCAGAAATTGCCGGTGAGCCGGTTCCAGACCTCGAGGTCCTTGTCGTCCTCGATACGGTTCCAGTTGATGGCGCGCACGGCCCGCGGGCTCTTGGGCGCCTTGGTCTTCACTTGGATGTTCATCGTGTTCCCCGGAGTATCACAGTGCGCAGGAGACGCAGCCCTGCACTTCCGTGCCGGACAGTGCCATCTGACGAAGGCGGATGTAGTAGATCGTCTTGATGCCCTTCTTCCAGGCATGGATCTGCGCGCGGTTGATGTCGCGGGTCGTCGCCGTATCCTTGAAGAACAGCGTCAATGACAGGCCCTGGTCGACATGCTGGGTCGCCGCCGCATAGGTGTCGATGATCTTCTCCGGGCCGATCTCATAGGCATCTTGATAGTAGTCGAGATTGTCGTTGGTCATGAAGGCGGCCGGATAGTAGACACGGCCGATCTTGCCTTCCTTGCGGATCTCGATCTTCGAAACGATCGGGTGGATGGAGGAGGTCGAATGGTTGATGTAGGAGATTGAGCCGGTCGGCGGCACCGCCTGCAGGTTCTGGTTGTAGAGGCCGGAGGTGATCACCGCCCTCTTGAGTTCCAGCCAGTCTTCCTGCGTCGGGATCTGCACACCAGCGGTTTCAAACAGTTCGCGCACCCTCTCGGTTGCCGGCTTCCATTCCTGCTCGGTGTATTTGTCGAAATACTCGCCGGAGGCGTATTTCGAGTTCTCGAAGCCCTTGAAGCTCGACCCGCGTTCGACCGCGATGCGGTTCGAGGCGCGGATGGCGTGGTAGGTCACCGTGTAGAAATAGATATTGGTGAAGTCGATGCCTTCTTGCGAACCGTAATAGACGCGTTCGCGGGCGAGATAGCCGTGCAGGTTCATCTGGCCGAGGCCGATCGCATGGCTGTCGTCATTGCCCTTCTCGACGGAGGGAACCGAGGCGATATGGCTCATGTCGGAGACCGCGGTCAGCGCCCGGATCGATGTCTCGATCGTCTTGCCGAAATCGGACGAATCCATCGCGGCGGCGATATTCAGCGAGCCGAGATTGCAGGAGATGTCCTTGCCCAGGTGCTTGTAGGACAGGTCGTCATTGTACTCGCTGGCTTCGCTGACCTGGAGGATTTCTGAGCAGAGGTTGCTCATGGTGATGCGGCCGGCGATCGGGTTGGCGCGGTTCACCGTGTCTTCGAACATGATGTAGGGATAGCCCGACTCGAACTGGATTTCGGCCAGCACCTGGAAGAACTCGCGCGCCTTGATCTTCTTCTTGCGGATCCGGCTGTCGGCGACCATTTCCCGGTATTTTTCCGTGACCGAGATGTCGGTGAAGGCAACGCCGTAGACACGCTCCACGTCATAGGGCGAGAACAGGTACATGTCCTCGTTGTTCTTGGCGAGTTCGAAGGTGATGTCGGGAACGACGACGCCCAGCGACAGCGTCTTGATACGGATCTTCTCGTCGGCGTTCTCCCGCTTGGTGTCGAGGAAACGCATGATGTCGGGGTGGTGGGCGTTGAGATAGACGGCGCCGGCACCCTGGCGGGCGCCAAGCTGGTTGGCGTAGGAGAACGAATCCTCCAGCAGCTTCATCACGGGAATGATGCCGGACGACTGGTTTTCGATCTGCTTGATCGGGGCGCCGGCCTCGCGGATGTTGGTGAGCGACAGCGCCACGCCGCCGCCGCGCTTCGACAATTGTAGCGCCGAATTAATGCCGCGCGCGATACTCTCCATGTTGTCCTCGACCCTGAGCAGAAAGCAGGAGACGAGCTCGCCGCGCTGCCTCTTGCCGGCGTTGAGGAAGGTCGGGGTCGCAGGCTGGAAGCGACCGGAGATGATCTCGTCGACCATGTCGCGCGCCAGCGCCTCGTCGCCGCGCGCCAGCGTCAGCGCCACCATGCAGACCCGGTCCTCGTAGCGCTCGAGGTAGCGCTTCCCGTCGAAGGTCTTCAGCGTGTAGCTGGTGTAATATTTGAAGGCGCCGAGAAAGGTCGGGAAACGGAACTTCTTGTCATAGGAGTGATCGAACAGGTCGCGCACGAAGTTGAACGAATACTGGTCGAGAATCTCCTGCTCGTAGTAGCCCTCGGTGACGAGGTAATCGAGTTTTTCGCGCAGGTTATGGAAGAACACAGTGTTCTGGTTGACGTGCTGCAGGAAGTACTGCTTTGCCGCCAACCGGTCCTTGTCGAGCTGTATCCGGCCGTCCTCGTCATAGAGGTTCAGCATGGCGTTCAGCGCGTGGTAATCGAGCGCCGATTCCGTCGCCTTCAAGGGGCGTTCGAGTGTTGAGACGTCCAAAATCGTTCCATCCCGTTTTTGACATTGGCGACGTCCTCATCGGTTCCCAACAGTTCGAACCGGTAGAGATAGGGCACCTGGCACTTGGCCGAGATCACGTCGCCGGCGATCCCGTAGGTCGCGCCGAAATTGCTGTTGCCCGCGGCAATCACGCCGCGGATGTGGGAGCGGTTGTCCGCATTGTTGAGGAAGCGGATCACTTGTTTGGGCACGGCACCCCGACCGTCGTCGCCGCAATAGGTCGGGACGACGAGCACATAGGGTTCGTGCACGTCGAGCGGCGCGTCAGTCGTGCTGACGGGAATGCGTCTGGCGCGCAGGCCGACCTTGCCGACGAAGCGATGGGTGTTTTCCGAGCGGGTAGAAAAATAGACGATCAGCCCCATCGCGCCGTACCTCGGCTTCAGGACAGCGCGCTGATCTTGTCGGGGCGGAAGCCTGCCCAGTGCTCCGGACCGGCGATGACGACGGGAACCTGCATGTAGCCAAGGCCCTTGACCGTCTCGAACGCGTCCTGGTCGACCGAAATGTCGATCACCTCGTAGTTGACGCCCTGGCGGTCGAGCGCGCGATAGGTTGCGGTGCACTGGACGCAGGCGGGCTTGCTGTAGACGGTGACGTTCATTTCTTCCTCGTTTGGTCGGCTGGATCTGGGCATGAAAAGGCATGCGGATACGCACAAGCGATCCGGCGAAATGCAGGACTGGCAGGATGACCGCTTGCTCGGGTCGAGAAGACCCGGGCGCGGTTGTTCGTCAGATTCGCGGCTTCCCGCGCCTCTTCATTGGCGAATGATAGGAATTCGATGACGCGGACATGACTTCACCCCGAAGTTGAAGACGGCGCTTCCGGGGAGACGTCGAGACGATCAGGCAGGTTTCATCCTGCCCCATGCACACCTCTGACCTCTCCGGACACCCCGCCCGTGGACGTTTATCGATCGAGGCAGGTCTCCTGGCTCACGGGTCGGTGCTTCTGTCCGGACCTTCCCGAAGCATCATGCTTCAGTGGCCGAATGCTGGACAGTTGCTCGCCGTTTACAGTTGCGGGGGCAGCCACGGCTTAGCCAAGCGAAATCGCTACGACGGCACCGTATTCCCATCTTCGCTCCCAATCCTTGCGAATCGGGAGAACCTCGAACACTAGATATAGTATATGTCGGGAAAATTGCGTCAATAGGTTCCATGTCGAAGCCACCTGGGAGGCGGACAATATTTTTTCGGGTGTGGATAGCGGGGAGTAAACGACAAGTGTCGGCGAAGCCTGTGGATGGCGGCACACTCATCTCGTGAGTGCCGCCAGTTGGGAACGTGACCGTGCCATTCAGATCGTGAGCGCCGGTCGAAGCTTTTGCGGCCCAGGACTTGATATTCACAGGGCCCGCGATGGGTCCGCGCCATCGGTGCGATCTTACCGGCATCAGGTGTGGCACGATGTTGGCGTTCGAAGCGAGCTGGGGAGATAAGGTTGTGTTAGTCTCCGCGCTCTCGCTTCGGGTGCGGTCAGGTGCTATGGCGAGTGCGGGCAGACGATCGTGAAGTGTAGGGCATGCGCTTCCTGGCGTTCAAGGCTGGCCCCAGCTTGTAGGGTTTGTTCTGTGACTGAAAGAAGCATCGTCAGGCAATATTTCTTTTTGGCCGGGCTGGCTGTTGTGTGCAGCATTCCTGCTCCCGCTTACGCCTCTCAAAATAATGACTTTTTTGGCCCAATGCGTGGTGAAGTCTTACATTTTGTACCCTTTCCAGAGTATATTGGAATTGGTCTAAGTGGCGGATCATTAAATCAAAGAGACGTGGCATTCTCTGTCATAAAATTGCTAGCCGTTGCGGCGAGAGTTGATACGAGACCAGAAACGAAACTTGGGAAGAGTTCAATTAGTATAATTTTTGAAAATAAAATTATTGTCAGCGGGAAAATAGACTATAAAAAATTGGCCTCGTTCCATTTCGATGGGGATGTCAAGAGTATTTTGGATGGTTCTGCGAATGCCGGTTCTGGCGACTGCGCATCCTATATCAATTTCTCAGAGGACGGACTATTCGATAGAGGGCTCGTTATAGCGAACGATGATGTAAGAGAATTGGAGCTAGCGACTTGTGTTGCCGATGCGCAAGCTCACGTGTTTGGAGTCAGCACGCGAAGTTCTAACAACAAGGATTTTTCCCGCTTCCTGACAAGGATAATGAATCTTGTTGAACAGAAGTGGAAGTGCCTCGACGCAGGGATAACGGAAGCAACGTGCAAGTTTGTGGATGGACCGGGCGAGTAAATAGAGGCGACGCCGTCGAGGTGTAATTTGCTTGAGATATCGGCATGGCTCGATGGCGGGTTCATAATGCCTCTGAGGTAGCCTTCGATCAAATTTCATTGCCCGTTTGTCCAAGGCTGCACCCAGGTGGCAGGCGCCGGGGGTTCCCCCGGCGCCGTCTCGATAGTGCTGTCGCCCATCATGCGTTTGCGGCTTCTCGCCGGGCGGCAGCAAAGGATCGCCGCAGCGCTTGCGCCGCCTGCACCATGTTGACGAGTGCCGGGCGAACTTCCTCCCACCGCCTTGTTTTCAGACCACAATCCGGATTGACCCAGATCTGCGCCGGCGTCAGACCGTCGGTCGCCTGTTCGATCAGATGCACCATCTCGTTGACAGTGGGTACCCGCGGCGAGTGGATGTCGTAGACGCCGGGGCCGATCTCGTTCGGATAGGCCTGATCGATAAAGGCGCCGAGCAACTCCATCTTCGAGCGCGAGGTTTCGATGGAGATGACATCGGCATCCATTGCCGCAATCGCCGCCATGATGTCGTTGAACTCCGAGTAGCACATGTGGGTGTGGATCTGGGTTTCGTCACCGACGCCGGAGGCGCTGATGCGGAAGCACCCGACCGCCCAGTCGAGATAGGCCTTTCGATCGGCCTGTCTCAGTGGCAGTCCCTCGCGCAGCGCCGGTTCGTCGATCTGGATCACGGCGATACCGGCCGTTTCCAGGTCGGTGACTTCGTCGCGCAGCGCCAGTGCGATCTGCCGGCATACGATCGACCGGGGCAGGTCGTCGCGCACGAACGACCATTGCAGCATCGTCACCGGGCCGGTGAGCATGCCCTTCATCGGCTTGTCCGTCAGCGACTGCGCATAGGTTGCCCAATCGACCGTCATCGGGTTCGGGCGCGAGACATCGCCGAAGATGATCGGCGGGCGTACGTAGCGCGAGCCGTAGCTCTGCACCCAACCGCTCTGAGTGAACCCATAGCCGGAGAGCTGCTCGCCGAAATACTGCACCATGTCGTTGCGCTCGAATTCGCCGTGCACCAGCACCTCGATGCCGATTTCCTCCTGCCAGCGCACGGCCTTCTCCGTCTCCTGGCGCAGGTAGGCGAGGTAGTCGACATAGCTGAGCTCGCCCTTGGCATGCAGCGATCGTGCCTGGCGCACCTCTGACGTCTGCGGGAAGGAGCCGATCGTCGTCGTCGGGAAGAGCGGCAGTGCCAGCCTGTCTTCGTGCCGGCGCCGGCGCGTTGCAAAACTCGATTGACGGCGGCTGTCTGCTGCCGTCAGGTTCTTCAAGCGTCCGGCAACGAGTGGATCGTGGACCTTGAGCGAGGTCAGCCGTGCCTCGACCGCAGCAATCGATTTTGCAAAGACCTGCTCGGGATTGGCCAGGCCCGGCTCGAATGCGCGGGCAAGCAGGCTGAGTTCGTCCAGCTTCTGCAGGGCGAAGGCAAGCCAGGAGCCGAGCTCCGGATCGAGCGCTCGTTCGAGATCGAGGTCGATTGGCACGTGCAGCAGCGAGCACGACGGTGCAAGCTCGATGCGATCGCGGCCATGCGCCTCGATCAACGGCTGCAGCCGGCGGAAGAGGCCGGCAAGATCGGTACGCCACACATTGCGGCCATCGACGACGCCGAGCGACAGCACAAGCTGTGCCGGTACCGTCTGAAGTAGCAAGTCGAGCTGTTGCGGCGCCCGCACGAGGTCGACATGCAGCCCGGCAACCGGCAGCGAAAGGGCTGTCGGCATGTTGTCACTGACCGCGCCGAAATAGGTCGCGAGCATGATTTTCAACTGCGGAAGTTCCGAGGCGAACGTCTGGTAGGTCAGCGCCAGCGCCTGGCGTTCCCGCTCAGTGAGATCGAGCACCAGGCATGGCTCGTCGATCTGCACCCATTCGACGCCGGCTTCCCCAAGCTCGGTGAGAAGCTTCGTATAAACAGGCAGCAGCCGCTCGATCAGATTGATGGTGTCGAATCCGCCGGCAAGCGCCTTGCCCAGTTTCAGGAAGGTGACGGGGCCGAGGACGACAGGGCGGGTGACATGCCCGAGCGCCTTGGCTTCGAGGAAGGCGTCAAGCGGCGCATTGCGCGTCAGCTCGAAGCGCTGATCCTCCGCGAATTCCGGAACCATGTAGTGGTAGTTCGTGTCGAACCACTTGGTCATCTCCAGCGCCTGGTTGCCCCCGTCGGGCCCGCCATGCGTGCAACCGGACGCGCAGGCGGCAGTCGTCGAACCGCGCGCCATGGCGAAATAGGCGTCGAGGTCGACCGGGCCGCCCTTCCAGCCATAGGCCGGTGGCACCGCACCAACCAGCACTGATGTGTCGAGAACCTGGTCGTAAAGCGAGAAGTCGTTCGATGGAATGATCTGGATCCCACGCGCCTTTTGCGCGGCCCAGTTTTCGGCCCGCAGCCTGGCGGCGACGTCGAGCAGGTCCTGTCTCTCGATCTTGCCGGCCCAATAGCGCTCCAGCGCGAACTTCAGTTCACGGTGGCTGCCGATACGTGGAAAGCCGAGATTGGCTGTCTTGATGGTCATTTCCTTACCCCGAAGGTTGTGGGCAAGGCTTTGAATGCGACGCATCCACGACCGAGACTGGCTCGCTCGTCAAGGCGACACATCGGACACCCCGCCCGTGGACGTTATCTATCGCGGCAGGTCTCCTGGCTTGCGGGTCAACACGAACCGTCCCGTCTTCCCGAGGCGTCTCCCTCAGTGACATCATTGGACGACCGCTCGCCGCTTACAGTTGCGGGGGCAGCTCCGGCATGAGCGCCTTGCGGCGCCGCACCGAATTCCCTCTTAGCTCCGGCCTGTCGTCAGACGAGCCGCAGAACCACGATTGTTCGACAATGCCCCGCAAAGTCGACGGCGTCAATCGTATAAAGAAATGTTTATGTCTTTATTTTCTCCATTCGGCCGAGGTCGAAAGTTTGTCGCAAGGGCGGCGACGCGACTTCATCATTTGGCGTCTGCGGCGAAAGGGCACCGCCCGGATCAGAGCCCGCTACGTGCTGCCACGGATCAGCAACATCGCCCGCGCGCGCCCGGATGCTGTCATTGTCTCGCGTCAGGCCGATGTCCCTCAGTTGGAACTCGCTGAATGTATCGATGGTCGTCGTGGCGTCGGCAGCTCTCTTGGCCGAAGTCCAGACGTGGAGGATGATCGATCGCAGTGCGCTAAGCATTGCTAACCCCTTCAGTTCTGTGGTGATGTGTTCGCGAGAAAATTGAGGATTTTGGTGGTTTCGCGCAAAGCGATTTCTCGCATGCTGCCATAAAGAATGCTTATCTCACTTCATGAGCAAGATTCCCCCCATGAGTGCGGTGCGCGCGTTCGAGGCCGCAGCCAGGCACTTGAGTTTCACCCGCGCGGCGCAGGAGCTCGGCATGACGCAAGCCGCTGTCAGCTATCAAATCCGACTGCTGGAGGACCGCACCGGCACGCCGCTGTTTGTCCGTCTGCCACGGGAAGTGCGCTTGACGGCTGCCGGACGGCAGCTTGCGCCGAAGGTGACCGAGGCGCTCGATCTACTGGGTACGGCGTTCTCCGAGATTGCCGACAAGACCGAGCATCACCTGCACATCTCGGTACTGCCAACCGTCGTCTCAAGTTGGCTTGGTTCCAGGCTCGCCTCGTTTCAGACAGCCCATCCAAACATCAGCATTCGCGTGCACATGTCCACGGAGCTGATCGACTTCAAGCGCGATGCGATTGATCTCGTGGTGCGCAGCGGCAACGGCGACTGGTCGGGCAATGAAGTGTTTCCTCTTTTCCCGATCGAATACATGCCCGTCTGTACGCCGACGTTCCTGGAAAAACATCAGCTGAAGGATCCGGCCGACGTTCTCACGGTGAGGCGCTTCGGCAACGCCAGCTGGTGGCGGCGCTGGATGACCGAAGCGGGCGTGGAACCGCCGGCCAGCAATGGCACTGAGCTGATCTTCGACGTCCAGGCAATGGATGTGGCCACCACATTGCTCGATCATGGCATTGCCATGGTCGTCTCCACCTTTGTGATTGAGGAGCTTCGCAGCGGAAAACTCGTCCGGCCGTTCAACCATGTGGTCAGGGATGGCCGTGCCTATTGGCTGGTCTATCCGCAAAGCCACCGGCGGCAGAACAAGATCCAGGTGTTTCGCGAGTGGATCATTGCCGAAGCCGCCACATCGAACGCGCAGCTGGCCGCCGTGGCCGGAGAGCTTCCCTCGGTACGGTCTCAAGCCGAGATCGGTGCGAGCGCGCTCATAAGACCTGAATAGGATTTGCTGAGCGGCGGAGCATAGGAGCCGCGCTTGCTGGTCGTCAGTCCTTGCGACACCAACGCCTCGGCCTGCTTGACGGCTGCCGATACGCCATCAATGACCGGAACGCCGTATTCGGCTTGAAGTGCGCGCGCAAGATCGGCCATCCCGGCGCAGCCAAGCACGATCGCCTCGGCGCCGTCCTCAACGAGCGCCAGCTCGATTTCGCATCGCAGCTTCGCCAACGCGGGCGAAGCCTTGTCCTCAAGCTGCAGCACCGGGATGTCCGCAGCGCGAACCTTCGTCCGGGCACTCATCCCATAGCGTATGACCAGGTTCTCGATAAGCACACGCGACCGCTCGAGTGTGGTCACGACGGTGAAACGCTGAGCAAGCATGGCGGCCGTCGCCACAGCGGATTCGCAAAGCCCGACCACGGGGATGCGGGCAAGCGCGCGGGCTGCTTCCAGACCAGTATCGTCGAAGCATGCGATGACGGCGGCGTTGGCGCCTGCCGCTTCGCCGTCCCGGATTTCGGTGAGCACGCCCGGAAGCGCGATCGCGCCATCATAGTGGCCTTCGATCGAAGCCGGTCCGGACTTGGACGTCCTCGCGATGATCTCCGTGTTCGGGCCCGCGACGGCGCGGGCTGCGGCCGCCGCCTTCTCGGTCATGGATAGGGTGGTGTTCGGATTGACGATCAGAATGCGCATCGAACCTAGCTCATTTTTACCTGCCGCCGACGAAGCGTCAGAATGACGGCAAGCGCGACGAGGATGGTGGTGAAGGAGAAGAGCGTCGTGACCGTGCCCAGCGCGTAAAGCACCGGCGTCGTCACATTGGTGGTCATTCCGTAGATTTCCAATGGCAGGGTGTTGTAGCTGCCCGAGGTCATCAGTGTACGGGCGAACTCGTCGTAGGAAAGGGTGAAGCCGAAGAGGCCGACCCCGATCAGGCTCGGCGCTATCATCGGCAGCACCACATGCCGAAACGTCTGCCACGGGGTGGCGCCGAGATCGCGGGCCGCCTCTTCATAGGCCGGCGAAAAGCGGTTGAAGACGGCAAACATGATCAAGACGCCAAAGGGTAGGGTCCAGGTAAGATGTGCGCCGAAGCCGGAGGAATACCAGGCGGGCTTCAGGCCAAACTGCTGGAAGACGACACCGATCCCGAGCGAGATGATGATCGAGGGCACGACCAGGCTGGCAACGGTCAGGTAGAAGAGGGCCGTCGCCCCCTTGAAGCGGTGGCGAAAGGCAAGGCCGGCGAGGAGCGCCACGACGACGTTGACCACCATCACCATCAGTCCCAGCGTGAATGAGCGGCGGAAGGACGCGCCGAAGTCGCCGACCGCCTGTTTCTCGAAGAGATTGTAGAACCAGTGCAGCGAAAGTCCGTTCAACGGAAATGTGAGACCGCCATTCGGCCCCTGAAAGGACAGGATCAGCACCGCCGACAACGGCCCGTAGAGAAACAGCACGAACAGGGCGAAGAAGCCCGCGAGCAGGTAGAATTCAAGGGTGCGCCGCTCATGGTTCATCTCAGAGTTCCTTTCGGATATCAACGACCCGAAGGATCGCGGCGACCATCAGGAGCACGACGATCAGCAGCACTACCGCATTGGCGGCCGCAGCCGGATATTGCAGCAGTGACATCTGGTTCTTCATCATCAGCGCGACCGAAGCGCTCTGTCCGCCCGACATAACTTGAACCGTCGAGAAGTCGGCCATGACGAGGGTGACGACGAAGATCGAGCCGATGGCGATGCCGGGCTTGGCGAGTGGCAGGATGACGTTCCAGAGCACTTGCCGGCCGCTGGCGCCGCAGTCGCGCGCCGCTTCGATCAGCGAACGGTCAATGCGCATCAGCGTGTTGAAGATCGGCGTCACCATGAAGAGCGTATTGAGGTGAACCATGGCAAGCACGACAGCAAAATCGGAATAGAGCAGCCACTCGATCGGTTGCGTAATGATGCCGAGGTCGATCAGCGTCGAATTGACGAGGCCATTGCGTCCAAGCACCGGGATCCAGGAGATCATGCGGATGATGTTGGAGGTTAGAAACGGCACGGTGCAGATGAGGAAGAGCACCATCTGCATGGTCGTCGTGCGCACGTGGAATGCGAGGAAATAGGCGACCCAGAAGCCGATCAAGAGTGTGAGGCACCAGACGAGGGCGGTGAATTTCAACGTGTTGAGATAGGTCTTCCACGTCACCCACGAACCGAGCGTGTCGACATAGTTCATGGTCAGGAAGTCCGGATAAAGCCCGGCAAAGTCGTAGTCCCAGAAGCTGACGACAAGAACCGTCAGGATCGGCAGCACGAAGAAGAACCCGAGAATGAGGATGAGCGGCAGCGCCTGCAGATAGGCGCCCAGCCTTTGCAGCCAAGCACGGACACTGCTGGGTCTACCGGCCAAGGCCTCCGATGGCTGCGAAATTGCCACTACCGCCATTGTTCATCCTCTCGCGTTGCTCGTCAGGTTCCGCTCGCTGCGGGCGGCCCCATTCGAGGGCGCGCCGCAGCGAGGGCGTTTCGTCTGCCTCAAGCCGCGATGAACTCGTTCCAGCGCTTGATCATGTAGCGATCCTCATCCATGACCGAGTTCCAGCAGGCGACCTTGCCCATGCGGTCTTCGAAGGAGCCGCCATCGCGCACGGCACCGGCCTTCTCCATGACCTTGCCCTCCGGCGAGAGGATATCGCCCTTTGCCGGCTTGCCCTCGACCCAGTAACCCCACTCGTCCTCGGACATGAAGCCCTTGGCCGTGTCCATGGCGGCCGAATAGTAGCCCTGACGGTTGAGATAGGCGCCGACCCAGCCCGACAGGTACCAGTTGATGTATTCATAGGCCGCGTCGAGCTGGGCGCCCTGGAGATGAGCGGCAAGGCCGAGGCCGCCACCCCAGGCGCGATAGCCTTCCTTGAGCGGCTGGTATTTGCACGCGATCCCCTTCGAGCGGACGGCGGCGACGGCCGGTGACCACATGGACTGGATCACCACTTCACCGGAGGCCATCAGGTTGACGCTCTCGTCGAAGGATTTCCAGAAAGCGCGGAACTGACCGTCCTGCTTGGCCTTAATGAGGAAGTCGATCGTCTGGTCGATCTCATCCGTCGTCATGTTGCCCTTGTCGGCATATTTGACGTTGCCCAAGGCTTCCATGATCATGGCGGCATCCATGATGCCGATTGACGGGATGTTGAGGATCGCGGCCTTGCCCTTGAAGGCCGGATCCATGATGTCGGCCCAGCTCGTGATGTCGCGGCCGACGAGATCCGGGCGGATGCCGAGGGTATCGGCATTGTAGATCGTCGGAATGAGCGTCATCCACTGGGTCGGCGACTTCGCGAAGGTCCTGGAAGCCTGCGCCTCGACAAAGCCGACGGTGTGCGGGGCGGTGCCTTGGGCGATAATGCTTTCGGGCTTCAGCTTGCCGTCGATGAACAGCGGGACGATCTTGTCGTAGTACTTGATTTTCGAGACATCCATCGGCTGCATCACTCCGGCCGGGAAGACCTTCTTGGCGATCCAGTATTCGATGTCGGCGATGTCGTAGGAATCGGGCTGCGTCACTGCCCGCTGGGCCGCGGCGTCCGAATCCGTCGCAGTCATTTCCAGTGTGATGCCGAGATCCTGTTTGCACTTCTCGGCAATGGCATTGATGTTGGAAACGCCGGTGCCGAACTGGCGCAGCGTGATCGGGTTTTGCGCCCAGATCGTCGGAAAGCCGGTGATCGCCCCGGACCCGGCAATCGCGCCGATTGCCGCCGCACCGGTCTTGAGCAGCGTGCGTCGGGACAGGCCCTCCTTCGAGGTCTTCGGTGTAGTTTCATTCGTCATGCGCAGTTCCCCTTTTTTTGATGGTTGGTCACTCATGCTGAAAGGCGACCGAGGGGGACGACATCCTCCAGGGCCCAGCTCAGGGACACCGCGTCGCCGACCGACACGGTTTTGTTGAAATAGTCGGCATCGCTGACGATCACTGTGAAGTCGTCGCTGCCGGCGCCACTGACGGTCAACTTCACCGAAGCGCCGCGATATTCGATGTTGGAGACCACCGCCTGAAAACCGAGGGTCTTTTCCGAGGCAGGCTCGAGGCGAACGCGGTCGGTGCGGATGCCGATGTCGATTGGCGCACCGATTTCCTGTGCGATGTCGCGAACGGCAAACCTCGGGCCACCGGCCGCCTCCATCTCGACGATCCCGTCACGGATGGCGCTCACTCGGCCCGAAAGCACATTGTGGTCGCCCATGAACCGGGCGACGAAGGCGGTTGCCGGCTGCTCGAAGACGATACGTGGCGCTGCCGCCTGCTCGATGCGGCCATCGTTCATCACCACGATCAGGTCGGCCAAAGCCATGGCCTCTTCCTGGCTGTGCGTGACATGGACGAAGGTGATGCCCAGCGTTTTCTGCAGCTTCTTCAGCTCTGCCCGCATGCGGATCTTGAGGAATGGATCGAGCGCCGACAATGGCTCATCGAGCAGCAGAGCTTCCGGTTCGGTGATCAAGGCGCGTGCGAGTGCCACCCGCTGCTGCTGTCCGCCCGAAAGCTGCGCCGGCCGACGGCCGGCATAGGCCTCCATCTGCATCAGCCTCAACATGGCCAGCGCCTTGGCCCGGCGTGTTTCCTTGTCGACGCCCTTCATCTTCAAGCTGAAGGCGACATTGTCGACGAGGTCGAGATGAGGAAACAGGGCGTAGGACTGGAACATCATCGCCGTATTGCGGCGGGCCGGCGGGAAATCGGTCACGGCGACATGGCCGAGACGAAGGTCGCCGGACGAAATGCTCTCGTGGCCGGCAATCATGCGCAACGTGGATGTCTTCCCGCAGCCCGACGGCCCCAGAAAACAGCAGTAGCTGCCTGCGGGGATCTTGAGGCTGATGGCGTGCACGGCGGTTGTCGCGCCGTAGATCTTGGAAACAGATACGATATCGATTTCGGCGGCTTTCGGCATGATGGCTTCTCCTGATGACAGGGAAGAAGCATCAAACGTGCCAATCTCGTGCGGCGACGATAACTCTATATTTTCGTTTAGGAATCTAGTGTCACCGCCGAATCCGCAGTATCCGGCGCAACAACCTTCTGCTCACGAAATGAGCTTTTGTCGTCAATATTCGCCAATTATTGTATACGATCATGTGAATTTTTGAGCACAGGCACCACGCGCCTTTTGGCGAGAAGCCAGTCAGGACACGTGACACGGTTGCCAACGAGCAGCCGGCCTGAAAGGCGATTTGCTGAAGGGTTGCCATTTGCCGGTTCTAGCGAACATCCGTGACAGGAAATTGAACCGATTGCGCCAACCACTGCAGAACTGGCGTGAATTATTATTCATGCCATGAATTATATTGACAGAAGCCTTGGTCGTCGTTTTAATCACCACAGTCGGAAGTCGAGGAGGAGTTCCGGCAAACTCACACATCAGCGGTCATTTCTGACTGCACGATTGGTTTTTGGGAGGGGCTTTGGCCTCGAGGAGGACGCTTGCGCACTTTTTTGAGCTCGACCGCACTGGCGGTCATTGCAACGACGTTTCTGGCTGGCCCTGCCAGCGCGGAGACGGCCAACCCGTTTCGCTGCGAACCCGGCGAAAAATACGTCATGAACGTCATGGTTTCGGGCGTCGAATACTGGTTCCCGGTCTATGAAATGTTCAAGCAGGCCGGCCAGCAGTTCGGCTGCGAGACCGAATATACCGGCACCCCGGAATATGACGTCAACAAGCAGATCGCCACTTTCGATCAGGCGCTGGCGCAGAACCCGGCCGGTATCCTTGTTCATCCGATGAACTCGGATCCGTTCATCGAGCCGATCAACCGGGCGATCGACCAGGGCACCGCGGTCGTCACCTTCGCCGCCGACTCGCCGCTCTCCAAGCGCATTTCGTTCATCACCTCGGACAATACCCGCGAAGGCGTTTATGCCGCCGATGCGATCGCCGAGAAGATGGGCGGCAAGGGCGAATATGCCGTTCTGGAAAACCCCGGCCAGGACAACCACGACAAGCGCATCGCCGCTTTCGTCGGCCGCATGGCTGAAAAGTGGCCCGACATGAAACTCGTCGGCCGCGCCGCTTCGAACCAGGATCCGAACAAGGCCTATCAGGGCCTGATGAGCCTGATCCAGGCCAACCCGAACCTTGGCGCGGTCTTCATGCCCGAAGCCAACTCGGCGATCGGTGCCGCACAGGCCAGCAAGGAAAGCGGCGGCAAGGTTCTCGTCATGTGCGCCGACGTCAACGCCAACATCCTCGACATGATCAAGGCCGGCGAAGTGTTCGGCTCGATCAACCCGAACCAGGGCATGCAGGGCTATATGGGTTTCATGTTGCTGTGGCTGGCCAAGCACCCAGACCTCATCGACCCGATGAACGACGCCAAGCGTTCCGGCTTCAACCCGATGAGCATTCCCTTCGTCGACAACGGTCTCTCCATCGTCACCGCCGCCAATGCGGATGACTTTTACTGGGACAAGTACCTGAAGCGCCGCGGCACCAAGGGCATTGACGAGTAAGGGGCTTTTGACATGGCTATCCGGATGTCCGGATAGCCGGTCAAACGATTGAGAGTGGAGAAGGCGATGATATCGCAGCCGGTCCTTCAGGTCCGCAACGTCACCAAGCACTTCGGGGCTGTGAAGGCGCTGACCAATGTGGATTTCAACCTCGAAAAGGGCGAGATCCATGCACTTTGCGGCGAGAACGGCGCCGGCAAATCCACGCTCATGAACATCATCGCCGGCGTGCTGCAGCCGAATGAGGGCGAAATCCTCGTCGACGGCACGCCGACGAAGATCTTATCGCCGGCCGCAGCTCAGTCGCTCGGTATCGGTCTTGTCCACCAGGAGATCGCGCTCTGCCCGGACGCGACGGTGGCGGAAAACATGTTCATGGCCGCGACAAACCGGCGGCGCTCGCCGCTGATGCACTACGCGTCGCTTGCCCGCGATGCGCAGACGGTGATGAACCGGCTGGCGCCGATCGACGTGCGCCGCAAGGTCGCCGACCTTACCATTTCCAGCCAGCAGCTGGTCGAGATCGCCAAGGCGCTGACGCTCGATTGCCGGGTGCTGATCCTCGACGAGCCGACGGCGGCGCTGACGGAGGCCGAAGCGCAAGCGCTTTTCGGCATCATCCGCGACCTGAAGGCTGCGGGCATTTCCATCATCTATATCAGCCATCGCATGGCCGAAATCTTCAGCCTGTGCGACCGGGTTACCGTCTTTCGCGACGGTCGCCACGTCTCGACGGAACGCGTTGTCGATGTGACGCCCGATGATGTCGTTCGCCGCATGGTCGGCCGCGAGATCACCCAGCTCTATCCGCCGAAGCAGGCGCGCGCCGAACAGTCCGGCGACGTCATCCTGTCGGTTCGCGGTCTTGGCGACGGCGAACGCATCGATGATGTCGGCTTCGACCTGCGCAAAGGAGAAATTCTGGGGATAGGCGGGCTGATCGGCTCCGGCCGCACAGAGATCGCCGAGGCGATCTGCGGGTTGCGCCGGAAGGTTCGCGGCGACGTGCTGCTGCACGGCAAGAAGCAGACGATCGGCAACTACAGAAACGCGGTCGACGCCGGCATCGTCTACCTCTCGGAGGATCGCAAGGGCTCCGGCGTGTTCGTCGACATGTCGATCGCTCAGAACATTTCGGTGCTGGATCTGAAGACGCTGACCGGGCCGCTCGGCTTGATGAACGCGAAGGCGGAAGCGGACCTCGCCCGCGATTTCACCCGGAGGCTCGGCGTGCGCATGGGCGGTATCGCCATGCCGGTATCGTCGCTCTCGGGCGGCAACCAGCAGAAGGTTGCTATCGCCAAGCAGCTCGCGGTGCGGCCGAAGGTCATTCTCATGGACGAACCGACGCGCGGCATCGACGTCGGCGCCAAATCGGAAATTCACCGCCTGTTGCGCGATCTCGCGTGCTCGGGCATCGGCATCGTCGTCATCTCGTCGGAACTGCCCGAACTTCTGGGGCTGTGCGACCGGGTGCTGGTTGTGCGCGAGGGCGGCATTGCCGGCGAACTCGGCGAGGCCGAGATGACGGAGGAGGCGGTGATCCGCCTTGCCTCCGGGGTCGGGCAGCACGGCGAACCACAGAAAATCAAGGCGGCCGAGCATGTTGCCTGAAACAAGCAGACGGAATGGGGAGGCGGAAATGGCAGTCGATACGGTGGTTGCAACGCAGGTTCAGGTTCCGGCCTGGCGACGGATCGGCACAATGCGCGAGGCTGGGCTGATCGCCATCATTCTTGCGCTCGGCATCGTCATGAGCTTTGCCTCGCCACACTTTCTCACCTTCGGCAACATGCGCGCGATGCTGATGAGCTTCTCAGTCGAAGGCATCGTCGTTGTCGGCATGACGATCCTCTTGATCGTCGGCGGCATCGACCTTGCGGTCGGCTCGGTCGTCTGCTTCGCCATGGTGCTCGCGGGGTCGCTGTTCCTCGCCGGGGTCGATCCATGGACGGCCTCGCTCTTCGGGATACTCGCTAGCAGCCTCATCGGCGCCATCATGGGCTTCTTCGTCACCGTGGTCGGGCTCAACCATTTCATCACGTCGCTTGCGGCAATGGTGATCGTGCGCGGACTTTGCCTCGTCATCACCAAGGGCACACCGCTGTCGCTGTTCACCATGCCGGCATCGTTCAAAGCCGTCGGCCAAGGCACCTTCCATGGCGTGCCTTATGTCATCCTGATCTTCGTCGCCGTCGTGATCCTGTTCGACTTCCTGCTGCGCCGTGCGACCGCATTTCGCAAGGTGTTCTACACCGGCAGCAACGAGAAGGCGGCGCTCTATTCCGGCATCAAGACCAAGCAGGTGAAGTTCTGGGTAACCGTGCTCTGCTCGACGCTCGCCGGTGTCGCCGGCGTCATCTACATGTCGCGCTTCGGCGCCGCCACGCCCACCTTCGGCGTCGGCATGGAGCTCAACATCATCGCGGCTGCTGTTATCGGCGGGGCCTCGCTCAACGGCGGATCGGGGACGATCCTCGGCGCCATCCTCGGCATCGCGCTACTGTCTGTCGTCACCAGTTCGCTGATCCTGCTCGACGTCTCGGTCTATTGGCAGGATATGATCAAGGGCTGCATTCTACTTGCCGCCGTCTCCATCGACCATTTCCTGCATAAGCGGAAGGCCATCTGAACATGCCGATCGCCAAGCCCAATCAGAACCTCATTTCCAGTGCACGCGAGGAACTCGTCGTTGCCCGGCAGATGCATCAGGCACTGGTGCTGCACTTCCTCGAGGGCCTGACGCAGTCGCAGATTGCCGACCGGCTCGGCATCTCGCAGCCGACGGTCAACCGTCTGATCAAGCGCGGACGCCAGCTCGGCCTGGTTGAAATCAAGATCAAGTCGCCCGTCGAACCGCTGGTCGACATGGAGGAGCAATTGCTTGCGCTTGGCGGCATCAGCCGCGCCGTCGTTGTTCCCACCGTCTCCGACAACCAGCAGACGGCGCTGCAGGCGGTGGGCGAGGCTGCGGCCCGGCTGCTGATGGAAGAGATCGCCGACGGCGACACCATCTGCATCACCGGCGGCAAGGGCGTCAGCGCCGTCGTTGCCGGTCTGCACCCGTCACGGCGCCTGGATGTCGAGGTGATCCCGGCGACCGGCTGCGTGCAGGGCAAGCACTATACCGACGTCAACCACGTCTCGACCCTCCTGGCGGATCGGCTCGGCGGCAGGTCCTATCAGATCCATGCGCCGCTCTTTGCCGACAGTGCCGCGGAGCGCGCCATGCTGATCAACATGCGCTCGGTGGCCGACGTGTTCAAGCGCGCCAGGGAAGCCAAGGTCGCGATCGTCGGCATCGGCTCGATCCTTTCCGACGATTCCAGCTACTACGACCTGCACCCATCTTCGAGCACCGATCGTGACGCGATCAAACGCTCCGGCGCAAGCTGCGAACTGCTTGCGCACCTGCTCGACGACCAGGGACGGGTCTGCGACTACAGCCTCAACCGCTCGCTCGTCTCGCTGACGCTCGACGAGTTCGCGTCGATCCCGACCAAGATCGGGGTGGCGAGCGGACCGAACAAGGCCGGCCCCATTCTCAGCGTCCTGCGCGGCAGGCATCTCGATACACTCGTGACCGACGAGGCGACCGGCGAGCGCATCCTTGCCATGGCAAGCGAAAAGGGACTTTCGGCATGAGCAATGAACAGTTGACGCGCGAGATCGGCCGCACCGGTGTCAAGGCATCCGCCGTCGGGCTCGGCACCTGGGCGATCGGCGGCTGGATGTGGGGCGGAACGGACGAAGGCGAATCGATCGCCGCGATCCAGGCCTCGCTCGATGCCGGCGTGACCCTGATCGATACGGCTCCCGCCTATGGTCTCGGGCGTTCGGAGGAAATCGTCGGCAAGGCGTTGGCCGGCCGCCGCGACAAGGCGGTGATCGCAACCAAATGCGGCCTCGTCTGGCATACGACGAAGGGGCGTCATTTCTTCGACCAGGACGGAAAGCCTGTTCATCGCTACCTCGGTCGCGACGCCATCGTTCACGAGGTCGAAGAGAGCCTGAAACGGCTCGGGACGGACTATATCGACCTCTACATCACCCATTGGCAGGACCCAACCACGCCGATCGAGGAGACGGTGCGGGCGCTGGAAGACCTGAAGAATGCCGGCAAGATCCGCGCGATAGGCGCCAGCAACGTCGACCGGTCCGAGCTGGAAGCCTATATCGCCACCGGCCGCCTCGACGCGATCCAGGAGCGTTTCAGCATGATCGATCGCGAGATCGAGGCGGAACTGTTGCCGCTGACGACTGCAACGGTGTCGCCACGCTCAGCTATTCCTCGCTGGCCCTGGGCCTCTTGTCCGGTACCGTCGGCCCGGACCGGGTGTTTGCCGGAGACGATCAGCGCCGCGACAACCCGCGCTTCTCCGTCGGTAACCGTGAGAAGGCGACGGCCTTTGCCGAGGCGATACGGCCCATCGCCGAAAAGCATGCGGCCAGCATCGCCCAGACGGTCATTGCATGGACGCTTGCCCAGCCCGGCGTGACCTTTGCGTTGTGCGGCGCGCGCAATCCGGCGCAGGCGCTCGACAACGCCCGTGCGGGAACAATCCGGCTCGACGGCCAGGACCTCGCGGCGATCGATGAAGCGATAGCGGCGAAGCTCGCTCACATGGATAGGTAACGGACGCCATCATGAACCGAGAAGAGATTTTTGACGGGCTCCGCCAGAGCCCGAAGGTGGACGTCTGCGTCCTCGGCGGCGGCATCAACGGCCTCAGCGTGTTTCGCGAGCTGGCGCTGCAGGGCGTCAATGTCGTGCTCGTCGAGAAACACGATTTCTGTTCCGGCGCCAGCGCCGCGCTGTCGCGCATGGTTCATGGCGGATTGCGCTATCTCGAAAACGGCGAATTCAGCCTGGTGCGGGAATCGCTTGTCGAGCGCGACCGGCTCCTTCGCAACGCGCCGCACTATGTCGGTCCACTACCGACGACGGTTCCCGTGTTCGACGTGTTCTCCGGCATCGCCAACGGCGCGGTCCGGTTCCTTGGCTTGAGCCGGCGGCCGAGCCGCCGTGGCGCCGTCGTCATCAAGGCAGGGCTTGCGATCTACGATTTCCTGACGCGCAAGCGCGCCATTATGCCCCGCCACGAGTTTCGCGGTCGGCGCGCGACGCTTGGCCGATGGCCGGCGCTCAATCCCGCGATCAAGAATTCCGCGACCTATTATGACGCCTGGGTCAGTCAGCCCGAACGTCTCGGCATCGAACTGCTTGAGGACGGGCTGTCGTCTGGTACCCATGCGCGCGCTGTCAACTATGCCGAGCTGAAGCTGGTAGCTCCGGGGTGCTATGCCGTCAGAGACAATATCGCCGGCACGGAGGTCTTGATCGAGCCGACCGTGATCATCAACGCCACCGGCGGCTGGATCGACATCGCCAATCAGAGCCTGTTTTCCGAACCGGCCCGGCCGGCACCGTTGATGGGCGGCACCAAAGGGTCGCATCTGATCATCGACAACGACGATCTGACCCGCGCGCTCGATGGACACATGATCTACTACGAGAATGAGGACGGGCGCATCTGCATCCTGTTTCCCTATCTCGGCAAGGTTCTGGTCGGCTCCACCGACATTCGCGTCGACGATCCGGAAACCGTGCGCTGCGAGACGGCGGAACGGGACTACATCCTGCAGTCGCTCGCTTTCGTCCTGCCGACGATCAAGGTTCGTCCCGATGAGATCGCCTTCCAGTTTTCCGGGGTCCGGCCGCTGCCGGCGAGCAAGGACAGTTTTACCGGCCGCATCCCGCGCGATCACTATTGTACCTTCGTCGAGACCGCCGATGCCGGGCCGCCGGTCTTATGCATGATCGGTGGCAAATGGACGACCTTCCGCTCCTTCGGAGAGCTGGCTGCCGATCTTGTGCTCGAACGACTGGATCAGCCTCGCCGCGTGGCCACGGCCGATCGGGCGATTGGTGGCGGCCGGGATTTTCCCGCCGACCGGGAAGCCTGGATTGCGCGGGTCGCCTCGGCGGCGGCCCTTGCGCCGACGCGCGTCGCCACGCTCTTTGAGCGCTATGGCACGGATGCCGAGCGCATCGCCGCCTTCGTCGCTGCCGCGCCCGACGCTCCGCTTCCGCATCCTGATTATTCGACCCGCGAAATCCAGTTCCTGATCCGCAGCGAGAAGGTCGAACAACTCGACGACCTCTTGCTTCGGCGCACGACCCTGGCGATCACCGGCGAGCTTTCGCTCGAAATGACGGACGCCGTGCTCGCATTGCTCGCGGCCGAAAAGCACTGGCCAGTGGCCCGCCAGGCGCTTGAACGCGCCCGTTTTCTCACCCTTCTCCTCGAACGCCACGGCGTCGATGAAGACATGCTTTCCGCACGGAACGAACAAAGGAGTGCATTATGCGAAACAACCGCAAGGTCCGGATGAACCGTCTTTTTGGCGCAGGACGCTGCCTGGACGTGGCCATCGACCATGGCGTCTGCAACGAACCGTCGTTCCTCGACGGTCTTGAGAACATGGAATCCGTGGTGAGGGCCCTGGTCGACGCTAGGCCCGATGCGATCCAGATGAACTATGGCCAGGCCGATCTGCTCCAGGATCTTCCGGGCAAGGACAAGCCGGCTCTGGTCATGCGTATCGACATGGGCAACCCGTATAATCGCATCCGCCACCGCGACATGTGGGCTGTGCTGCAGAACGAGGCCGAACCGCTGGTCGGCGCTTTGGAGATGGATGCCGCCTGCGTGGTCGTCAATCTGTTCATGCTGCCCGACGAACCGGACCTCTTTCGCCAGTGCGTAGCCAACATTTCCCGCGTCCGTGCCGATTGCGAAAAATACGGCATGCCGCTGATGATCGAGCCACTGGTCATGCAGCCGGTCACCGAGCGCGGCGGCTACATGGTCGATGGCGATGCGGAAAAAATCGTCACGTTGACGCGGCTCGCCCGTGAGATGGGCGCCGATATCGTCAAGGCCGACCCGACGACAAATGCCGAGGATTTCCACCGCGTGGTCGAGGCAGCCCGCTGCCCGGTTCTGGTGCGCGGCGGCGGCAAGGAGGACCTGCGTGCCGTGTTCGACAAGTCTGCGGCCTTGATGCGGCAGGGCGCTGTGGGCATGGTCTATGGGCGCAATATCTACCAGCATGCAAACCCGAGCGCCGTCGTTCGCGGTTTGATGGCCATCGTGCACGATGACGCCGATGGCGCAGCCGCCTTCGCCCTGTATCAGCAAGGCTGAGAAAGACGATCCGAACCTTGGGAGGGGTTCTTCAATGGCAGACTATCTTTTAGGACTCGACGCCGGAAACACCGTCATCAAGGCGGTGATTTTCGACCTTGAGGGCAACGAGATCGCGGCGGCTGCGCAGGAGGGGCACAGCCGGGTTCCGCGGCCCGGGCATGTCGAGCGGGGGCTCGAAGAGCTGTGGACCCATGCCCGGGCAGTCATCCGCCAATGCGTCGAACGTGCCGGCATCCGTGCCGAAGAGATCGTGGCGATCGGTTGCGCCGGTCACGGCAACGGCCTTTATGCTCTCGACCAGGGCGGTGAGCCGCTTCTCGGCATCCAGTCGCTCGACACGCGTGCCGCCGGGCTAGTGGAAGAATGGAAGGCGCAGGGTGTCGGCGACCGCACCTATGCCATCGGCCGGCAACGGCCCTGGCCGTCGCAGACGCCGACCTTGCTTGCCTGGCTCAAGCGTTTCCAGCCCGAGACCTATGCCAGGATCGGCACGGTGTTTCTGTGCAAGGATTTCATCGTCAACCGACTGACCGGCAAGCGGGTCAGCGACGTCTCGGATATGACCGGCTGCGGCCTCCTTAATGTCGTCAACCGCCGCTACGACCGCGATCTGATGGCGGCCTTCGATCTCGGCGAGGCAACCGGCCTCTTGCCTGACCTCGCCGAAAGTGCGGATGTGGTCGGCACGGTCACGCCGGAGGCGGCAGCACAAACCGGTCTTGCTGCGGGCACGCCGGTGGTCGGCGGTCTCTTCGATGTCGTCGCCTCGGCAATCGGCTCGGGCGTCACGCGCACCGGCGCTGCCTCGATCATCGCCGGAACCTGGAGCATCAACCAGGTGATTATCGATGGCCCTGACCTTTCGGGCCCGGTGTTCATGTCCTCCACCTTTGATCGCGGCCGCTACATGGCAATCGAATCGAGCGCGACGTCGGCGGCCAATCTCGAATGGCTGGTGCGCGAGTTCTTTGCTGACAGCGGCATCGACGACGGCCGATCGCCGTTTGACGTCTGCTGCTCGTTTGCATCCGATATCGAACCGGCCGCGAATGACCCGATCTATCATCCCTTCCTCTATGGCGCGCAGCAGGACGGTAACGCCCGCGCCGGGTTCTATGGCGTCGCCGGCTGGCACACGAAGGGTCACCTGGTTCGCGCGGTTCTCGAAGGTGTCGCCTTCGGCCACCGCCAGCACATCGCCACGATGCGGGCGGCGGGCGCGACCTTCGACGAGGCGGTGCTTTCAGGCGGCGGATCGCGCAGCCTGATCTGGCCGCAGATCTTTGCCGACGTGCTCGGGGTTCCGGTGTCGGTCGCCCGTTCGCGCGAAACCGGCGCGCTCGGCGCTGCGATTGCCGCGGGCACGGGGGCAGGGATCTTTGCCGATTTCTCGGAAGGTGCGGCAGCCATGGTGAGGACGGAACGCCACTACCGCCCGAACGCGGCGATAGCGCGCCACTACACGCGACGGTACGAGCTTTATCGGGACATCGCCGACGCAATGGCGCCGATCTGGCGGCGGCTTTCGAATGCCGAAGCCGAGGTTTCGGAGGCGGCGGCTTAGAGCATTTCCAGGAAAAGTGCGACGCGGTTTTCCGTCAGGAAATGCGTAAAAACAAGGAGATAGAGCGTTTCTGACTCCACTTAGACCGGAAACGCTCTAGACGCGGGCCAGCGAAAGAGTGAAGCCGAGGGCCGGGACCGGCCTTCGGCTTGATCGTTCCACGTCGAACCGAGCGCCGCTGACCCAGGGAGGATCGGGTGACGGCGCTGCGATCGCGTGGGAACAATCAGAACCGCATGTTCACGCCGGCCTTGATGACGTGGCTGTTGATGTCCTTCTCGCTCGACCCGAAGGCCGTGTTGGTGCGGACGTCGGGCGTGGTGATGTAGTTGTATTCGATCTTCGCCGAGAGACCGCCGGCGAAAGCCTGCTCGACGCCGGCGCCCACCAGATAACCGCCCTTGAAGCCGACATCGTTCTGGACGCCGCCGCCCTTCTTGTAGTTGGTCATGGCATAACCGGCCGTGCCGTAGACGAGTGTCTGGTCGAACGAGAGGCCGGCCTTCGCCTTGATCGCGCCGCGCCATTTTTCCTTGAGTTTGCCGCCGCTGACCTTGTGTTCGGTGTCGCCGAGATAGGAGCCTTCGATTTCGGCACCGACGATGCCGGGACCGACCTGCATGTTGTAGCCGGCCTGTGCGCCGAAGACGACGCCGTTGCGGTCGGAAAACGGATTGGGACTACCGGTAAAGCCGAGACCGCCATGGGCGCCGACATAGGCACCGCTCCAATTGAAGGCAGGCGGGTCCTGGTAGGACGAAGCCGGTTCCGGCGAATAGGGGTCGGCGGCCAGTGCCTGTTGCACACCGGCTGTGGCCAAAAAGGTGATGCCGAGCCAGAGGGGAAGTTTGTGACGTTGCCGCATGGCGTTGCTCCGTGGATTGGACTAGGCGCCGGTCGCGGCGCATTTATCTTCTCTCTTCGCTTCGCGCCGGCTGGCACGATTATCGACGCTGGAAGATGTGCGCATTTGTGCGCCGCACGGATTGCATCAACATTGCAAATATCGACTAAATCGCTGATTTTGTTATTAATAACCTGTTAGACTCTATGGCCCCAAAGTCTCTCACGCGACCGGCAGGGTCATGCGGAAACAGGCGCCACCGGTCGGCGCACAGACCACCGATATGTGGCCCTTGTGACGGTTGACGATCTCGCTGACGAGATGCAGCCCAAGGCCAGCACCGTGGTCACGCGGTTGCAACCGGTGAAACGGCTCGAAAATCCGCTCCCGTTCGCTTTCGGGAATGCCGGGCCCCTCGTCGCTGACCTCGATGATACCACCACGCTCGACGTGAATGGAGATCAGGCCGCCAGCATGCTCGATTGCGTTGCGGACCAGATTGGTGACGGCACGCTCCAGCGCGCCAGCGTCTCCCCGCGCGCTAACCTGAGCGGGCCCATGGGTAAAAGAGATGTCGCAATCGGCCGACAGTGCGAGAGGGGCGAGGTCGGCGGCGACGTCGCGGCAGAGCGAAACCAGGTCGAGGGGTGCGAAATGCGCGCCGTCGCGGTCGATGCGCTCGAGGTCGAGCAGCTGTTCGGCAAGGCCGGCAATACGGGCGGCATCAACAAGAAGACGGGCGCGCAACGGCCCGATGTCCATGCCCTCCAGCCGGGTCTGCAGGATCGCGACCGGGGTCCTCAACTCGTGGGCTGCATCCAATATGAAGCGCTGGCGGCGCTCGTAACCTTCGTCCAAGCGCTGCAGCGCACCGTTGACGGCTTCGACCAGCGGGCGCACCTCGCCCGGCACGCGGCCATCGGGCAGACGGGCGCCCCGGCGGTCGACGTCGATGCTTTTGGCGTGGTCGGCGACCTCGGCGAGGCTGGAAAAGGCACGGCGCACAATGATCGGAATGGGGAAGGCGGGAATGAGCACGAGGATGAGCACGATCGGCAGCAGCAGCAGGTTCGTCAGGAAAAACACCGCGAACGAGGCGCTCCACAGGCGTCCGCCGCCGGTCAGAACCGTGTAAGTGCCGTTCTCGGTCTCGATCGCGCGAACGATCGCCGAGAGCAGGTAGGGTTCCAGTCCGTCGCGGATGTCGGCGAAGGCGACGCGGTCGAGATGCTCGCCGATGCCGCGATAGGCATCGGGGACCGGCCCGCTTTGGATCGTGTCGCCGCGCTCGTTGCGCACGACGAACCAGAAGCCCGGCGTTTCGGCGAGCAGGGCCTGAAGCTGCGGCGTGTTTTTCAGCCTCAGTTTCTGGTCGGGGGTCACCTCGACGGCACTGGCGGCAATCGACGCCGAACTGGCATCAAGGATCATGCCGCCGAGATCGGCCCGGATCAAAAGCGCCATGAAGCCTGCAATGACGGCAACGAGCAGCAGCACCTGAAATGTGAGGATGTGCCAGATGAGCCGCTTCTTCAGCGAGTGGTTGGGGTTGTCGCTCATGACATCGGTCTCAGCAGGTAGCCGACCCCACGAATGCCGTGGATCTCCACGCCGGAGCCGGACTCCAGCAATTTCCTGCGCAGTCTCGAAACATGGGCGTCGAGCGAGTTGGACTGGATTTCGTCGTCGTACCCGTAGACGGATTCCTCCAGCGTCGAGCGTTGCACGGTGCGCCCCTGCCGTCGCGCCAGCGCTTCGAGCACAAGCAGTTCCCGGCGGGGAAGCTCGAGCACGCGGCCGTCGATCCGCGCTTCCAGAGCGCCGAAATCGAAGACAAGATTGCCGATGCGCGCGGTCATCGGTGCGATATCGGGTGCCCGCCGCATCAATGCGCGAAGCCGTGCCAGCAGTTCCTCGACCGCGAAGGGTTTGGCGAGATAATCGTCGGCCCCCATGTCCAGCCCCTTGATCCGCTCGTCGACGGCGCCACGCGCCGTCAGCACGATCACCGGGATGCCCGACTTCAGCGCGCGAACACGGGGAATGAGCGTCAACCCGTCTCCGTCAGGCAATTGCCGGTCGAGAATGATCGCGTCATGGACCTGATTGGCCATCGCGGCGATGGCGTGATCGAGCGACGGCGCATGGTCGAGGATCATGTCGTAGCGGCCAAGGGCAACGCCGAGCGCGGCAGCCATCTCAGGCTCGTCCTCAACAAGGAGTAGGCGCATGTCTCGATTCTCCAACGTGTCTGTGCGGTAGGCGCACATTTGCTTGAGGACCATTGCCGCAAAGTTGCGGTTGGTTCGCGCTCTGACTGCATCATTTACAGGCTGGCGCGCAATGCGGCCGCAACGCTGCGGCGGCAGCCTTTACGGTATCCGGCGGCTCCAAGCGATATGAGAGGCAGGTATATGCGCGTCTTGGCGAAAGGGCGTTCGTGCAGGGATTATCACGGAGGCGATCGTCATCGGCGCATCGAGGAAGCAGAGAATGCGCGAGAGCCTGCCGTATGGCCGCACCGAACAGCACGCGCGCTGCGCAGTTCGCTACCGCACGTATGAACCGCGCAGTAGCTCATTCACCGGGCATGGCGGCGGCGATACGCATGCCGGTGAAACGGGCAGATGTGACGGCCCCGAAAGCCCATCACATCCTTGAAAGATTTGCCGGGCGAAGCCTAGGCGACTGCCATCATCGACTGGAACGCCTCGTAGGCGGCCAGAACCGTCTCCCGTTGCGCGTCATGGCCGGAAACGAAGGCGTCGCCATAGATGGTTTCGTCGGGAAATTCCGTGATCAGCGTCAGCGGCGCCTTATGGCGATCGTCGACGGAGATCATGCAGGGGAAGCCGTTGATGATGCGGAAGCCGGTCTCGCCCGCATGGGTTTCGTAAAGCGCGATCTGCTGATCATTGTAGGCGAGAAGACCGGGCACAGTGGCGAGTCGAGCCGTCACCGCTTCGATCAGCTGTTCGGCACGCGCTTCCCAATCGGCGTGGTGGCGCATGATCAGGAAGAAGCCCTTCGGCAGCGTCCACATGGCAAAGCCGCGCGGCACATAGCCGGACAGCGGCCGTGTCCATTCGTGCGAGGGGTAGCCGTGCAGGTTGATATGAAGCTCGGCGCCCGACAGGGCTTCGGCGTCGTTGCGGATCGCCCGCTCGTTGAGGGCAGTGCCGGCGCGATATTCAAGATCGTCGCCAAGCGCAGTGTAGCGGGCGGCGTGATGCATGTGCAGCGGGTTATCGGCACGCAACCGCTGGTGAACGGCATAACCGTCGGGGTTTTCGAGCGGAGATATCGTGAAGTGCGTGCTGGGGAGAGTGGCCAGCGTCTGAGCCGCGCGCAATGCGCCGACGATGCCGGTGGTCTCGTTGGGGTGCTGGCCGCCGCTGATCATCACGGCAGCATCGGTGCCTTTGTGATAGCGCGCCTTGACCGGGCGACCGGCCCGCGAATGTGCTTCAAAGGGCTGGCCTTCGATCTTTTCCAGTTCGGCATGGATCTGCGCAACCGCGAGCGGTGCCTGAGCCGTGTCGAGAGGTTGGATTTCGCCGTCGGCGTCCGTCGTCGCGAGCGGTCGGGTTTCGACGCGAACCGTGGGTTTGCCATCGGCAAAGACGATTTCGGGGACGATCTGGCCGGGTTTCAGGCCACGGTCGCCCAACGGACGGCCCGACTTCTTCTGGAAGACTTCGAGCAGCGAGAAATAGAAGTCCTCATGCATCGCTTCGCGCAGGCTGACGACCTCTTCGCCGACCGGCAGCTGCAGATCGTTGATCGGCAACGTCGCACGGATGTTGAGTTCGTCGAAATAGGGTTCGCTGTCGCCCCAGCCGTGCTCGGCGATTGCACGCATGGCGCCTGCAAACAGCCGCTCATAGTCAGTTTCGAGGTGGCATTCCCTCCGCTTGCTGCTGCTGTCGTCGAGACGGACCCAGCCGGTCGGAGACAGGAGTGTTTCGCCGATGAAATCGGTGTGCTGGCGGTTGGGCGCAAACACCGTATGGGCTTCCGTGCATCCGTCGGCAAAGGTCAGCGCGACGTCGTAGGTTAGTGCCGTATCGCTGCCGCCGACAAAGACGATCTCGGCGTCGCCGACGAGCGCTGCCAGCGGATAGGCTTCGAGCAGGAAGCGGTTCGCCGGGCAGTTTTCGGGCTGCGGATAGCGGATATCGACGCGCTTCAGTGCCTTGCGGTCGACCTCCTCGAGAAAGAAGTGCAAGAGCGGCTTGTAGGCGCTCCTGAGCTTTGCCTCGACGCCGAAGGCACCAAGCTTCTGCTCGGCCGCCCTGCGGCTTTCGCGATCATCGAAGAGCCATGCCTCCAGCCGGGTGCCGCGAGCAACCTCCTTGCCATAGGTTGCGAGCATGGTGTCGAGCGTGCGCTCGAACGTCCCTTCGAAAATTGTGGTCATCGTGAAGTTCTGCCTGTTGGGTCGAGACTGTCGCGCAGCCAGTCGCCGAGAAGGTTGAGGCCAAGGACGGTAAGAAGGATTGCAAGGCCTGGGAAGACGCTGACCCACCAGGCGTTCTGCAGGTAGGTGCGGCCGTCGGCGAGCATGCCGCCCCAGCTCGGGATCAGCGGGTCGACGCCGAGGCCGAGGAAGGTCAGGCTGCTCTCGAGCAGGATGTTGTTGGCAACGTTGAGCGTCATCAACACGATGACCGGGCCGATCAGGTTCGGCAGCAGATGCTGGAACAGGATCTTCACATCGCGAACGCCGATGGCGCGGGCCGACTGGATGAACTCCCGTTCGCGCAGCGACAGCACCGAGCCGCGCACGAGACGGGCATATTGCACCCATTGCGAGATGATCAGTAGCACGATCGTGTTGGTCAGCCCGCCGCCGACGATGGCGATGAAGGTGATGGCGAGCAGGATGAAGGGCAGCGCCAGCTGCACGTCGGCAAATCGCATGACGACCATGTCCCAGAAGCCGCGATAGTAGCCGGAGACGAGGCCCATCACCACGCCGATTACGACGGCACCGGCTACCGAGGTGAAGCCGACGAGCAGGGAAATCTTGCCGCCGGCAACGACGCGAGCAAGCACGTCACGGCCGAGCGGGTCGGTGCCGAGCGGATGTGCCCAGTTGACGAAGGGCGGCGTCAGCCGCGCCATCAGATCGATTTTGTCGGCGCCGCCCGGAAAGAGCACACCTGACAAGAGAACAGCGAGGCACATGCCGCCGGCAAGCAGCGCGCCGAGGATGAATTCGAGGTTGCGGAAACGGGCGAAACGGGTGTTTGCGGCCTTGGTGGTCATCGGCTCACTCCGTCCGGATGCGCGGGTCGACGAGGCCATAGGCGATGTCGACGATGAGGTTGACGCCGACGATCATCAGCGAGAGCACGGTGATGACGGCCTGCAGCACGGGATAGTCGCGGGCGCCGACGGCGTCGAAGGCAAGGGTGCCCATGCCTGGCCAGTTGAACACCCGCTCCACGACGACGATGCCGCCGAGAAGACCGCCGAACTGGAGGCCGAAATAGGTGATGAGCGGGATGGCACAGTTACGCAGCGCATGCTTGTAGAGCACCTTGCTTTCGCTGAGGCCCTTGGCGCGGGCCACCATGATGTATTGCGACTGCAGGGTTTCGAGCATCGCCGTGCGCACCAGGCGGACATTGGTTGCCGTCAGGATGATGCCCATGGTGACAGCCGGCATGATGAAGCTCGCAAACCCGTCCATGCCGCTCGGCGGCAGCCATTTGAGCGTGATCGAAAACAACAGCACCAGCATGATCGCCAGCCAGAAGTTCGGGAAGGACAGGCCAACGAGCGAGAGGATGCGGATCGCCTGATCAGCCCATTTGCCGCGGGCGACAGCCGCCTTGATGCCGAGCGGGATCGAAATGA
Organism: Ensifer sp. 1H6; assembly: GCF_001976035.1. Lineage (NCBI taxonomy): Bacteria > Pseudomonadati > Pseudomonadota > Alphaproteobacteria > Hyphomicrobiales > Rhizobiaceae > Ensifer > Ensifer sp. 1H6. Next base: position 128,459 of record NZ_MOAI01000009.1, read on the forward strand.
TGATCGAAACGATGAGTGACGCGAAGGCCAGCATCATCGTTGCCGGCAGGGCGGCGGCAATCAGCTGCGAGACCGGGGTGCCGCCCATGAACGAGCGGCCGAAATCCAATGTGAACAGGCCTTTGATGAAGGCAAAATACTGCGTCATGAAGGGTTGGTTGAGGCCGAGCGCCTCGCGGATGCGCGAGAGGTCTTCCTCGGTGACGCTACCCGCACCTTGGGCGAGCATCAGTGCCGGGTCGCCCGTCAGGCGGATGGCAAAGGAGACGATGAGCGTTACGACGAAAACAACGAACACCGCCTGCAGAACACGTTTGATCAAAAATCCGGCCAACTTACCCGCCCTTCATGAAGACGACCCGCCGCTCGCTGTTGGGAAGCGGCGGATCTGATTGTTACTCGACCGTGACGTCCGTCAGCCGCAGGCGGCTGTCGGGAACAGGCGTGAAGTTCTTGACGCGCTTGCTCACGCCGAAGATGGCGTTGAGGTTGTAGAGCGGCATTTCCAGCGCACGGTCGGCGGCGTAGTTGGCGATCTGCTTGAGGATTTCCTCGCGCTTGGGCTGATCGGTGATCGAGCGCTGGGATTCGAGCAGCTTGTCGAGTTCGGCGTCGCTGTCGTACGGGTTCCACTTTTCACCCGAGTGGTACATCGAGTAGGCCGTGTTGTCGTAATCGAGCGTCCAGCCGCCCCAGGCCTGCTGGAACATCGCGCCCGTCTTGCCGGCCGGGATGATGTCGTTCAACAGAACGTTGGTTTCGTAAGGCTTGATCGTCGCGTTGATGCCGACGAGCTGCAGGTAGCTGGCGACGGCCTGAACAACTTCGTTGAAGGTTGCGTCGTTGCCGCGCACGTCGATCTGGACGGAAGCACCCGGCGCGACGCCCGCTTCCTTCAACAGCGCCTTCGCCTGCTCCGGATCGTATGGCAACGGCTTCATGCTTGGGTCGAAGCCGAACGACAGTTCGCCCTGGAAGCTGGCGATCGGAGCGGCCTGGCCGCCGAGGATCGACTGGATGATGGTGTCGCGGTCGACGCCGAGGATCAGCGCCTTGCGGACCTTCGGATCCTTGGTGATGCCGTCGCGGGTGTTGAAACGCAGCGCATAGACGGTCGGGCCGGGGGTCGAGACGAGTTCGAGCTTGTCGTCACCCTCGATCGTCGGGATCATGCCGATCGGGATGGTCGGCGGGATGACGAGATCGACGCGGCCGGCCTGCAATTCGGCAACGGCGGTTGCCGGCTCGGCGATGAAGCGGAAGTCGAGGTTGGAAAGCTTCGGTGCGCCGCCCCAATGATCGGCGAAGGCTTCGAGCTTGATCGCCACCTTCGGCTCATAGGAGACGAATTTGAATGGGCCGGTACCGACAGGATGGGTGTTGAAATAGTCCTCACCCTTTTCCTGGATGTATTTCGGCGGCACGATCATCGCGCCGTAGCCGGCGAGCTTGGTCAGTAGAACAGGATCCGGTGACTTCAGGTGGAGATCGACGGTCTTCTCGTCGACGATCTCGACACGCTCGATGACCGCATAGTTGGATTTCTGTGGCCCCTTGGAGCCTTCTTCGCCGAGCAGGCGATCGAAGGTGTATTTCACGGCTTCGGCGTTGAAAGGCTCGCCATTGTGGAACTTGACGCCTTCGCGCAGCGTGAAGCGCAGGCGCTTGCCGCCGTCGAGCTCTTCCCAGGCGGTTGCAAGGCCTGGAACCAGCTTGCGGTCAGGGCCGCGATAGGTCAGGCCGTCGAAAATGTTGGTGGAGACAGATGCCCAGTTGACGAGGAAGGTGTCGACCGGATCCCAGCTGCCCGGATCCTGTGGCGACGAAACCGTCAATGTGCCGGCGGCAAAGGCCGGCGCGGCCGTCAGAAAGCTGCCAGTCAGCGCAAGCGCGATGAAGGCGGCGTGGATCCCCTTTTTGTTGATCATTTTTTACTCACTCCTGTTTCGACTGCCTTCCCCTGAAAAGAGAAAGCGGCTTTACGCGTCCAGGGCCACGAAATGGCCCGGCGCGATCTCCTTGCGCGGAAGCACCGCGGGTTCTTCTCCGACACGCCGGATCGGGCTCGGGATCTCGCCTTCGATCATCCCCCGGTCGCGCCCCTTGCCGGGATCGGCGACCGGAACGGCCGATAGCAGCCGGCGGGTATAGGGATGGGTCGGGGTTTCGAACACCTGGCGGCGGCTACCGAATTCCATCACCTGGCCGAGATAGAGCACGGCGACGCGGTGGCTCATGCGCTCGACCACGGCCATGTCATGGCTGATGAAAAGATAGGCGAGGCCTTCCTGTTCCTGCAGCTCCATGAACAGATTGATGATCTGGGCCTGGATCGACACGTCGAGCGCCGATAGCGCCTCGTCGGCGATGATGAGCTTGGGCCGGGATGCGAGCGCCCGGGCGATACAGACGCGCTGGCGTTGACCGCCGGAGAACTCATGCGGGTAACGCTCGGCATGGGCGGAGGTCAGCCCCACCCGCTCGAGCAGTTCGTGAACGCGCTTTTCGATTTCCTTGTTGCCAAGGATCAGCCCATGGGTGCGGATCGGTTCGGCAATCGAGAAACCGACGGTCTTGCGCGGGTCGAGTGAGGCGAAGGGATCCTGGAAGATGTACTGGATTTCCTGTTTCAGCCGCTGGCGCTCGGCAAAGCTCATGGCGGAGACCGGGCGTCCGCCGAAGAGGATTTCACCTGAGGTGGCGCTCTGGAGCTGCTGGATTGTACGGCCGATCGTCGACTTGCCGGAACCGGATTCGCCGACAAGTGCCAGGGTCTCGCCCGGGAAAATGTCGAAGCTGACATTTTCAATTGCGTGAACGCGGTGCGTGGCCCTGCCGAAAAGGTTCTTCTTGACGTCAAAGCGTGTAACGAGATCGCGCACGGAGAGGATCGGTGCTGCGTCGTAGCGGGCGGTGCGCTGGATATGCTCTTCGCCGACAAGCTTCGGCGCGCCGTCGATCATCATCGTCAGCGGCATGCGCTTGGGGAAGTCTTCGCCGGTCATGCTGCCGAGCTTCGGCACGGCGGAAAGAAGCGTCTGGGTATAGGGATGTTGTGGATTGGCGAAGATCTCGGCGACCGGACCTTCCTCGACCTTGCGGCCCTTCCACATGACGACGACATCGTCGGCCATTTCGGCGACGACGCCCATGTCATGGGTGATGAAGATCACCGCCATGCCGAGCTCCTTCTGGAGGTCGCGGATGATGGTGAGGATCTGGGCCTGGATGGTCACGTCGAGCGCCGTCGTCGGCTCGTCGGCGATCAAAAGCTTCGGGCGACAGGCAAGCGCCATGGCGATCATGACGCGTTGGCGCATGCCGCCGGAGAGTTGGTGCGGATAACGGCCGACGAGCTCGGCGGAATCGGGCAGCCGCACCATGTCGAGCAGCCGGCATGTCTCGGTGAGAGCTTCGGCTTTCGTCATCTTCTCGTGCAGCATCAGCACTTCGGCGATCTGGTCACCGATCGTGAACACCGGATTGAGCGACGTCATCGGCTCTTGGAAGATCATGGCGATCTCCTTGCCGCGAATGCTGCGCATCGCTTTCTGCGGTTCGGCCGTCAGGTTCACCGCGCCGTTCTTGCCCTGGAACAGGATGCGACCGGAGGGGAACCGACCTCCCATCATGTCGGCAAGCCGCATGATCGAAAGCGAGGTCACCGATTTGCCGGAGCCCGATTCGCCGACGATTGCCAGCGTCCGTCCCGCGGTGACCGAAAAGCTCAGGTCTTCGACGACGGCATTGCCATTGAAGGCGACGGACAGGTTTTCTACGGCCAGCAGCGGGGGTGTCGTATCAGCGGTCACGCGATCTTCCTTGTCACAATGTGGTCGCGGCACGCGCGGACTGTTCATAGGCCCCCGACATGAAGCGCAGCACAGCGGCGATTTCCGAGAGTGTCTCCTCGGAAGGGCGGGCATTGGCCGTCGAGGTCACGAGCAGGCGCTCGCGGATTTGCGCATAACGGGTGCAGGCTTCCGCGCCCTTGTCGGTGATCTGGATGGTCTTTTCCTTGCCCGCCTTGCCTGTGGTGACAAGGCCGGCCGCCTCGAGCTTGCGGATGGCATAGGTCGCCACATGCGTGTCTTCGATGTCGAGCACGAGGCAGATATCGGCGAGCTTCTTGCCGCGGTCGCGGTGGCGGATCGTATGCAGGATGAGAATTTCTGTGGAGGAAAGGCCGGGCACACCGGCGGCAGCCATGCAGCGCACCATCCAGCGATGAAACGCGTGAGAAGCGAGAATCAGACCGTACTCGACTTCCGAGAGCCCTGGGGACCCGCCTTCGGCCAGATGTGCGGAGGAGACGATCGGTCCGATCGCGGACACGGGCTTCATGTGGTCGGGCAAAGCGTCTTGCGCCCATTCCCTCCCTTCAAAGCTCTCCTCAGACTTCTTCGTCATTCAGCACTTCCTCATCTTGACGATTTTATGTCATCATTTTATCGACATTTTGTCAACGAACTGCTTTGATGAATTTCGGAGCCGACCCGAGCTGGCGGCAGACGAGTGAGAGGGATGGACGATGAGCGCACGCGAAACCGGCAGCTGGGACTTCTGGATCGACCGTGGCGGCACCTTCACCGACGTGATCGGCAGGGACCCGCAAGGCGTTCTGCATGCGCGCAAGGTGCTGTCGGAGAATCCGGAAGCCTATCGTGATGCCGCCGTGCACGGCATCCGCCTGCATCTTGGCCTGCCGACCGGCACGCCGATCCCGACCGGGCTCATCAGCGAAGTGCGTATGGGCACGACGGTCGCGACCAATGCGCTGCTTGAGCGCAAGGGCGAACCGCTCGCACTGGTGACGACGCGCGGTTTCCGTGACGCGCTCAGGATCGGTTACCAGGAGCGCAAGAACATCTTCGCCACCGAAATCATCAAGCCGGAAGCGCTCTACAAGGATATTGTGGAGCTCGGCGAACGGGTGCTGGCCGACGGCACGGTCGAGCAGGCACTGGATGAGGCCGAGGCGCGCCAGGCGCTGACGGCGCTTCGCGACCAGGGTTACAACACCGTCGCGATCGTCTTCATGCACGCCTATAAATATCCGGAGCACGAGGCGCTGGTCGCCCGGCTTGCCCGCGAAATGGGCTTCGAGCAGGTGTCGGTCAGCCACGAAGTCTCGCCGCTGATCAAATATGTCGGTCGCGGCGATACCACCGTCATCGACGCCTATCTCTCGCCGGTGCTGCGCCGCTATGTGGCGCAGGTGTCGAGCGAACTCGACGTCGAGCGCTCCGGCGCGCGGGTCATGTTCATGATGTCGTCGGGTGGCCTGACGGCCGCCGACATGTTCCAGGGCAAGGATGCGATCCTCTCTGGTCCGGCTGGCGGTGTCGTCGGGTTGGCGAAAACCGGTGAAGCGGCCGGTTTCGACCGCGTCATAGGCTTCGACATGGGCGGCACCTCTACCGACGTTGCCCATTTCGACGGCGAATACGAGCGCGCCTTCGAAACCGAAGTCGCCGGCGTGCGCGTGCGCGCGCCGATGATGCTGATCCACACGGTTGCCGCCGCGGCGGCTCGATCCTGCATTTCGACGGCGAGCGCTTCCGCGTCGGACCGGATTCCGCCGGCGCCAATCCGGGCCCTGCCTGCTATCGCAACGGCGGGCCGCTTGCGGTCACAGACGCCAATGTGATGCTTGGCAAGCTGATGCCGGAATTCTTCCCGGCGCTGTTCGGGCCGGAGCAGAACGAGCGTCTCGATGTCGAGACGGTGCGTGAGCGTTTCGCCGCGATGGCAGCCGAAATCGGCGATGGCCGGGCGCCTGAGGATGTTGCCGACGGTTTCATCCGCATTGCGGTCGCCAACATGGTCGAGGCGATCAAGAAGATCTCGGTCCAGCGCGGCTATGACGTGACGCGTTACGCGCTCAGCTGCTTCGGCGGCGCCGGTGGCCAGCATGCCTGCCTTGTCGCCGATCAGCTGGGGATGAAGAGCATTCTGGTGCATCCTATGTCCGGCCTGCTGTCGGCCTATGGCATGGGGCTCGCCGATATCCGCGCCACCCGTCAGAAGGCGCTCGGCGTTGCGCTCGACGACAAGGCGCCTTCGGCGCTTGCCGAGCTTGGGTCCGACCTGCAGGTCGAATGCCTCGGCGAACTCGAAGCACAGGGCATCGGCCGCAACGAGATCCGCACCCATCTTCGCGCCCATATCCGCTATGCCGGCACCGACACGGTCCTGGCTGTCGATGCGACCTTCCCCGGGCATGACGATATCGCCCGCCTACGCGCCGAATTCGAGACCTTGCACAAGCGCCGCTTCGGCTTCGTCGCCGACAACAAGGCGCTGGTGATCGACGCTGTCGAGGTCGAAACCGTCGGCGGCGGCGCTGCCCAGATGGAAGGTGAAGGCCTGGCGACGACGGCAGGTGCGCCCGCGCTTAGCCGCAGCACCCGCTTCTATTCCCAGGGCCAGTTCCACGATGCGCCGGTGGCGCTTCGCTCCGAGATCAAGCCGGGCCAACGCCTTGACGGTCCGGCGATCATCATCGAGCCGAACCAGACCGTTATCGTCGAGGACGGCTGGCAGGGGGAACTGACTGCCAAGGACCATATCGTGCTTCGCCGCGTCAAGGCGCTGCCGGCGCGCAGCGCGATCGGCACCAAGGCCGATCCGGTCATGCTCGAGATTTTCAACAATCTCTTCATGTCGATCGCCGAGCAGATGGGCGTGACTCTGCAGAACACCGCCTACTCCGTGAACATCAAGGAGCGTCTCGATTTCTCCTGCGCGGTCTTCGACAACAGGGGCAATCTCGTTGCCAATGCGCCGCACATGCCGGTGCATCTGGGCTCGATGGATGCCTCGGTCGCAACTGCGATCCGCGAGAACCCGGTCATTCACCCCGGCGACGTCTTCCTGATCAATGCGCCCTACAACGGTGGCACACATCTGCCCGACCTGACCGTCTGCACGCCCGTGTTCGACGACCAGGGCAGGGAGATCCGATTCTGGGTCGCAAGCCGCGGCCATCATGCCGATATCGGCGGAATTTCGCCCGGCTCAATGTCGCCGCTGGCGACCAACATCGAGGAAGAAGGCGTCTATATCGACAACTTCAAGCTCATCGATGCCGGCCGCTTCTGCGAGGCCGAACTTGAGGCGTTGCTCAATGGCGCGCGCTATCCGGTTCGCAACATCGTGCAGAACGTCAACGACCTGAAGGCGCAGGTTGCCGCCAACGAAAAGGGCGTGGCGGAACTCAAGAAGATGATCGCGCAGTTCGGCGAGGATGTCGTTGAGGCCTATATGGGCCACGTCCAGGACAATGCCGCCGAAAGCGTGCGCCGCGTGCTGGACCAACTGCCTAACGGCGAATTCTCCTACGAGATGGATCAGGGCTGCAAGATCGTGGTGAAGATCACCGTCGATCGTGACAAGCGCGAGGCCACCGTCGACTTCACCGGCACGTCGGAACAGCGTTCGGACAATTTCAATGCGCCCGCTCCGGTCACTCGGGCGGCGGTGCTTTATGTCTTCCGCGTTCTCGTCGAGGCCGATATCCCGATGAACGCCGGTTGCCTCAGGCCGATCCACATCGTCATCCCGGAAGGCACGATGCTGACCCCGCGTTATCCCGCAGCGGTCGTTGCCGGCAATGTCGAAGTCAGCCAGGCTGTCACCAACTGCCTCTTCGGTGCCGTCGAAAGCCAGGCAGGCGCTCAAGGCACGATGAACAATCTGACCTTCGGCAACGCGCACTACCAGTATTACGAGACGATCTGCTCGGGCGCGTCGGCGGGGCCGGGTTACAATGGCGCCGATGCGGTCCACACCCATATGACCAATTCGCGTCTGACCGATCCGGAAATTCTTGAGACCCGCTTCCCGGTGGTGCTGGAGGACTTCCACATCCGCCGCGGCTCCGGCGGCAAGGGTAAGTGGTCGGCCGGCGACGGCACGAAACGCACCATTCGTGCCCGGGAAAAGCTCGACTTCGCGATCCTTTCCGGTCACCGCCGTGTTGCACCCTTCGGCATCAAGGGCGGTGAGCCCGGCAATCTCGGCCAGAACCTCGTCCGTCGCAACGACGGGCGAACCGAAGAGCTGTCGGGCTGCGCCCATACGGTTCTGGAAGCCGGCGAGGCCTTTACCGTCGTCACGCCCACGGGCGGCGGCTACGGCAAGAAATGATCTCCCAAGACTGCTGCGGCGGTCTGCGGGCGGGCGAGAAATCGCCCGCCCGCTTTGCGTTTGAAAGGCCGTTCGGATGGGCGCCGCCTTGGCCGGGCCGATCCTGATGTTGCTGTTTTAACGCTAATTTAAATTCGCAATTACTAAGTATCTCTCGGTCGGTGCGCTTGAGATCTCCGCCTCCTCCCTCGGAGCGCGCGCAACATTCCGGGTCTCCTCCCACCGGTTTGGCCGACCATGTCCTGCAAACCAGCGCGATCGCGACATCACAGGAGTCACGGCAGTGGCGTTCAAGAATTTATCGATATTGACCAAGGTCGGCCTCGTGGTCGTGGTCATGGGCATTTCGTCAACCCTGATCGCCCTTGCCGGTGCGCGCGGGCTCTCTTCACTCGGCACGACGATCGTCGAAGTCGGCGCCCGCGAAGAAGCCGCGCGCGAGGCGATGGACCTCAGGGTCGATATCATCGCCATCAGCCGCATGACCTATCAATTGGCCGCTACGCCCGGTAAGGCTTCGGAGTTCGGTGCGGAAACGGAAACGCGCGCCGCTGAAATGCTCGCTCGCGTCACCAAGATCGAGGCGGTCGCCGACGATGCCGAGGACAAGCTTCTCAACGACATCCGCACGACGCTGAACAGCTATTTCGACGAGATCCGCGCAATGATTGCCGTCGCCGGATCGAATGGCGCCGACGCCGCTGCCGTCAAGGCCGCGCTCGACAAGGCGCTCGACGCCCAGAAGACCGTGACGTCCGCCGTCAAGGCCTACAGCACCTATTCCGGCGATGCTCTTGCCGCTGCTCGCGCCGAGGCGCTCGAATCTTCCTCCGTCGCGATGACGATCCTCTTGGCTGCAGCCGGCGCCTGTATCGTCTTCGGCGTGGCCGTCAGCCTGCTCGTCGCGCGCCGCGGCATCGTGCTTCCGGTGCAAACGCTGACGTCGATCATGAGCGAACTTGCCGACGGCAAGCTTGATGGCGATGGCGCCGACCCTTCACGCCGCGACGAGATCGGCGAGATGGGCCGCGCCGTCGAAGTCTTCCGCAAGAACGCCATCAGCATGCGCGACATGAAGGCCCAGGAGGCGGCGCTGCATGCACGCAGCAGCGATCTCCAGTCCAACATCAGCATCGTGGTTGCCGCGGCCGTTGCCGGCGATTTCACCGGTCGCATCACCAAGGACTACGATAACGAGGACCTCAACCGCTTTGCCGCCAGCGTCAACGAGCTGGTATCGAGCGTCGATTTGACGGTCAACGAGGTCCGCCGCGTCGTGGCAGCACTCGCAGACGCCGACCTGACGCAATCCATGCGCGGTGAATTCCACGGCGCGTTCGCCGAGCTTCAGACCAACGTCAACGCCACGATGGTGACCCTGCGCTCGACGATGCAGAACGTCCGTACTGCGGCGGGCACGATCAACGACAATTCGGTGGAGTTGAGCTCGGCGGCTAACGATTTGTCGAAGCGTACCGAGCAACAGGCGGCAGCACTCGAAGAGACAGCGGCGGCCCTCGACGAAATCACCTCGACGGTCCGGACCGCGTCTGCGCGGGCCAATGAGGCGCACGAGATGGTGCGCGCCACCAAGGACAGTGCCGGACGATCGGGTGCGATCGTGCGCAGCGCAATCGACGCCATGGGCCGCATCGAGGATTCGTCGAACCGGATCAACCAGATCATCTCGGTGATCGACGAGATCGCCTTCCAGACCAATCTACTGGCGCTCAACGCTGGCGTCGAGGCCGCCCGTGCCGGCGAGGCCGGACGCGGCTTTGCCGTCGTCGCCCAGGAAGTCCGCGAGTTGGCGCAGCGTTCGGCGAACGCCGCCAAGGAGATCAAGACGCTGATCCACAGCTCCGCAAGCGAGGTCGAAAACGGCGTGTCGCTGGTGCGCTCGACCGGCGAGGCGCTGTTGGAGATCGAGACCCTGGTCAACAATGTCAGCGGCCACGTCAATACGATCGCGACCGCCGCACGCGAACAGGCAACCGCACTGCAGGAGATCAATACCTCGGTCAACCACATGGACCAGATGACCCAGCAGAATGCGGCAATGGTTGAAGAAACGACGGCTGCGAGCGGAACGCTCGCCGAAGAAAGCCGCCAGCTCCGCACGATGCTGGCGAAGTTCAAGCTGGAAGGTGTTGCAACGCGCGAAAGCTGGAGCCGCGCCGCCTGACGAAACGGCCCCGAGCAAGAGAGAAGGGTCGGCGTCGCCGGCCCTTCTGTCATTTCATTCGCTCGACTGCCTTACGCCTCCGGGGCATAGCCGAAGACGACGGCAGGATTTTCCGCGGTTTCGACCCAGACGCTCTTTGTCTGGGTGTAGGCGAGCAGCGCGTCGCGGCCGCTGGAGCGGCCGTATCCGGAGCGGCCGAAGCCGCCGAAGGGCGACATCACGCTGATCGTCTTGTAGCCATTGATCCAGAACGTGCCGGCGCGCACGCGCGCGGCCATGCGGTGGGCTCGCCCGACGTCCCGTGTCCACACAGCGCCCGCGAGACCGTAAGGGTTGTTGTTGGCAAGCGCCACCGCTTCTTCCTCGTCGTCAAAGACCGTGACGCCGACGACCGGGCCGAAGACTTCCTCGCGCGCGATGGTCATGTCGGGCTTGACGTTGTCGAGGATGGTCGGGGCAAAGAAGAAGCCGTCGGAGGACGAAAGCGCTGCGGGCTTGGCGCCGCCGGTTGCAAGCGTTGCGCCTTCGGCAACACCCTGGCGCACCATCTCGTCGATCTTTGCCCATTGGCGGGCATTGTTGATCGGGCCAATCTGGGTGGCGTCGAGATAGGGATCTCCGACCGGGATGCGTTCGGCGGCGCGGGCATAACGCTCGACGAATTGCTGATGCACCGAGCGGTGGATCAACAGACGGGAACCGGCAACGCAGCTCTGGCCGGCGCCCGAGAAGATGGCCGACTGCGCGCCGACGATCGCCCGGCCGACATCCGCATCGGCAAAGACGATGTTGCCGGACTTGCCGCCGAGTTCGAGAATGCAGGGCACGACGTTCTTCGCAGCTGCTGCCGCAATCGCAGATCCGGCCTGGGCCGAGCCGACGAAGACGACGAGCGCTGTCTGCTGATGGGCAACCATCGCGGCGCCTGCGGTCACGCCCTGGCCGGCGATGACGTTGACGAGTCCGCGCGGTGCGCCGCCCGCCTCGCAAAGTGCTCCGAGGACAAGCGTGCTGAGCGGCGTCAGCTCCGACGGTTTGATCACGACGCCGTTGCCGGCGCAGATCGCCGGTGCAATCTGCCAGCCGCCGGTAAAGAGCGGCGCGTTCCAGGGCGTGATCTGGGCAACGACGCCGACCGGTTCGTGCCTGATGTAGTTCAGGTGTGAGGTCGGGACCGGAATGACCTCGCCGTGCAGCTTGTCGCACCAGCCGGCATAATATTCGAACATCTCGGCGACCCGCAGCGCTTCGCCGCGGATATCGCGGATCGGCCGGCCAGCGGAACGGCTTTCGAGCTCGGCCAGATCAGGTGCGCGCTCACGGATCTTGCGGGCGATCTCGTTCATCACCCGGCCGCGGGCGGATGCCGTCATGGCCATCCACTCGCGCTGCGCCCGCGTCGCCGCTTCCATGGCCGCATCGATGACGTCGTTGCCGGCGTCCTTGAACGTGGCGAAAACCTCGCCGGTCGCCGGGTCGGTCAGGTTCTGCTCAGGCCCGGAGCCTGCCACCAGCACGCCGTCGACATAGCTTCCGATCTCGCTGCCGGGCAGGAAGCCATGAAACAGCGCGCGGATGCGCTCGGCCTTGGCGGCCGGCATGGTCATGTCGTTCATTGTCTTCCCCTTGTCGTCTCAGTTGTCGTTGGCCGTGGCGCGAAAGGCGCCCATGCGGGTGAAGTCGTCGGCATTGTCGAGCGGGCTTTCGGCCCAGAGCCGAGCGACTGCCGCCGAAAGCGGCAGTGCGGCGCCGGTGCGGGCGGCAAGCTCACTTGCAAGCCGCACGTCCTTGCGCATCAGGCCCATGGTGAAGCCGCTGTCGAAGCGGTCGTTCATCACCCAGGTCGGGAAATGCACTTCGCTGATCATCGATTTGCCCGAGGCGGCGTTCAGCACCTTGAGCGCCTGTTCGGGCTCTAGCCCTGCCGAAAGCGCCAGCTTCAGGCCCTCGCCCGTCGTCACCATATGGGCGGCTGCAAGCAAGTTGTTGACGAGCTTGGCGACATTGCCGGCACCGCTTGGGCCCACATGCAGGGCCTTGGCCGCCATCGCATCGATCACCATTTTCGCGCGGGTAACATCGGCGTCACTGCCGCCGATCATCATCGTCAGCATGCCGCTTGCAGCACCCGCCGGCCCGCCCGAGACGGGCGCATCGAGGAAACCGTGGCCAAGTGCGTTGAGACCGGCGGCGAGATCGCGCGAAACGTCGGGTTCCGACGTGGACGTGTCGATGATGACGACACGGTCGTCGGCAGCCTTCAGGGCGTCAAGATTGGCCTCGACGACGGCTGCGACGTCCTTGGCGGTCGGCAGCGAGAAAACGATGAAATCGGTATCGACGAAGACGTCGGCAAGCGTTTCGCAAGGCGCCACACCGCCTTCGTCCGCCAGCTTGCGTCTGCCGTCGGAAAGGTCGAAGCCCTTCACCGCAAAGCCGTTGCTGGTGAGCGTGGTCGCCATGCCGAGCCCCATGGCTCCAAGCCCGACCACGCCTATCGCTCTCTCTTTCGTCGTCATATCCGGTGTCACCCTCAGCGTTTGTTTTGGTGCTGAGAAGGTGGCACGGGGTATCCGGGGCGGGTAGACGGCGGGGCCGGTACACTGCGTTGCTGGCGCCGCAACGTCGGTGGTTCAGCGGATGCCGGCCCGAGGCATCGAGCGTTTCCGGTTTTGGCGGAGTGGCAGAAACGCCCGATCCCTTTGCTTTAGGCATTCCCGACGGAAAACCGCTTGGCTCTTTTCCTGGAAATGCTCCAATCGTCAGATTGTCACGACGATCTTGCCGAACTGTTCGTTCGTCTCGAGATAGCGATGCGCCTCGACGATCTGCTCGAACGGAAAGGTCCTGGCGATGACCGGTTGCAACGAACCTGAGGTCAGCCCGTCGAGGATGAAGGCCTTGGCCGCCTCCAGCCGCTGGGGATTACCGATGATCTCGTGGACGAGGTAACCACGCAACGTCAGCGTCTTGCTGAGGACGGCAAACAGCGGAAAAGGCGTGGGCTCAGGGCTGAGGCCGCCATATTCGATCAGGATGCCGCCATGTGACATCGCCGCCGTCAGCGGTTCGAATATCGGCCCGCCGATCGGGTCGAATACCACGTGGATGCCCTGCGGACCGGCAATCTCCTTCAGTCGGGCTTCCAGGTCTTCCTCCGCTGAGGCGATCACATGGGCTGCGCCGAAATCGCACAAGGCCTGCTTCTTGGCAGAGGTTCGCGTGACGGCAATTGCGGTTGCGCCGACCAGGTTGGCGATCTGGATGGCCGCCAATCCGACACTGCTCGAGGCGGCGGTGATCACGACCAAATCTTGCCTGCCGAGCTTGGCGATGTCGATCAGGGCGCCATAGGCCGTGAGATATTGCATCCAGACGGCTGCTGCCGCTTCCCAGTTGAGCGACGGCGGATGCTTGACCACCTGCGCGGCAGGGACGGTGACCAGCTCACCATAGGCGGGCCAGCGGACCATCGATATCGGCGGAATGATGCTGACGGCGTCGCCTGGCGCGAAACCGTCGACCCCGCCGCCAATCGTTTCGATCACCCCCGCAGCCTCGAGGCCAAGACCGGACGGCAATGTCGGCGTCTCGATGTACCGGCCCGAGCGCAGCAGCGCCTCGGCGCGATTGAGGCCAAGGGCCTTGACGCGAATCTGGACCTCGCCGGTGCCGGGTCCGGCAACATCGTGATCCTCAATGCGCAGAACCTCCGGACCACCATGCTCATGAAAACGAACGACGCGTGCCATCAGCCATAAACTCCGTAATGATTGAACTGAATAAGCTATGCGCGTCGGCTGGAATTCGATAAATGTCGGATTTGGCAGAGAAGTAGAAACCAGGAGTTTCGAATATGGATCGCCTTACGAGCATGGCGGTGTTCGTCAAAGCCGTGGATCTCGGCTCGTTTGCGGCCGCCTCGGAAGCGCTCGACCTTTCCGGGCCGATGGTCGGCAAGCATGTTCGGTTTCTCGAAGAGCGGCTCGGCGTGCGTCTGATCAACCGCACGACGCGTCGACAGAGCCTGACCGAATTCGGTCGCGCCTATTATGACCGCTGCCGTGTCATCCTTGCGGAGGCCGAAGCGGCAGACGCACTTGCGGCCGATCAGCTTTCCGAGCCGCGCGGTCGGTTGCGCGTCACCATGCCGGCGCTGCTCGGCCGGCGGTGCGTCGCGCCCATTCTGATGGAGTTTGCCCGGAAATACCCAAGGCTCGAGCTTGAGCTCTCCTTCGGCGATCGCATCGTCGATCTCGCCGAGGATGGTTACGACCTTGCCATCCGCACCGGCACTCTGGAGGACAGGTCCGGGCTGATCGCCCGTCGGCTTGCCAGCCACAGCATGGTTGTGTGCGCATCGCCGTCCTATGTCGAGCGCCATGGCACCCCGAGACAGATCGACGATCTGGGCGGCCATCATGCGGTGACATATAATAGACCTGGATGGGTGCATCCCTGGCTTTTCCCGCGCGACGGGCAGCAGGTTTTGGAAGTGACGCCCGCCAATCGCTTGCGGCTGGACGATCTCGAGGCCATCGCCGATGCTGCGGCTGCCGGAATGGGGCTGGCCTGGTTGCCGTCGTGGCTCGTTCGCCACCGCATCAAGTCCGGCGTCCTTGTCGAAGTGTTGCAAGGCGAGCCGGGATATGTGTTCGACAACTATGCCCTTTGGTTGCGCACGCCGCACTTGCCGCTGAAAGTCCGTCTTGCGGTCGATGCGCTGGTGGCCGCTTTGCCCACGGCGATGATCTAAGCCGTGAACCCATATACCGGACGACTGAGATGGGCGTGGATTCCGGCCCGTCCGTTTGGTCAAAGACGGGAACCTGACGTCGGTGGCGGAACGCGCCATGACCATGAGCAGACGACGTATCGAAGGCAACCGCCCGCCGCCATCAGCTTTACGTCAGGTTCAGTCCTTCTTGAACTCGAATAGCTCGATGACGTTGCCCGACGGATCTTCGAGTAGGATGGCGCGGCCGGCACCGCCGTCGCTGATTTCACCACGGAATCTTGCATCAGCGCGGCGCAACCGCTCAATGAGGACATCGACCTCGTTTGTAATGATCATAAATCGGTTCCACCCGCCCGGCTTCGGATCACCGCCGGCCTGACCACCGCTCCCGGCACCTGGGGCGCTGAGATACAGCGTCAGGTCGTCGCGCAGCAGCGCGGCGAACTTGCCCGGGTTGTGCTTGTCGATCTTGAAATCGAGATTGTCTCGATAAAACGCGACCGCCTCGTCGACGTCCGCGACGATGTATCGGACGGATGCCATTCAACCTTCTCCTCTGTCCTGGAGCTACAACGGTCAACTCGCGTAAAGGTTTCCTGTCGGTGGAACTGAGTGCAGAACGGGCCGTCCGGATGCCGGTTCGGTAAGCCTCAGGCTTTGAAGGACTGCATTTCCTGCGCGAGATGCTGGCCGAGTTTTTCTACCGAGAGCGGCAGGCGGCGATGCGCACGCACCATCAGGTGAGCGCTCGCCTCGCGCAGCAGCGGATCTTCAAGGTCGACCGCCTGCATGACGCCGCGGTCGATTTCGCCGGAGACGGCGGTCCTCGGCAGGAAGGTGACGCCGAGACCGGAGGCGACGAAACGGCGCAACACTTCGATCGAATGAGTTTCGAGCAACGGCGCCAGTGCCATGCCGGCGTCGGCGGCGACGCGGGCAACGATCTGGGTGACGCCGTTGCCTTTGCCGAGCATGGCGCAGGGCGAGGTCAGACAGTCCGCCAGTTTCAGACCGGTGCGGCTGGCGAGGGCATGCCCGATCGGAGCAATGACGCAAAGCGGCTGGCGGGCGATTGCCAGCGCCCGGATGCGCGGGTCCGTCAGCGGTGTGTAGGCGATGCCGATATCCGCGTCGCTGTTGGCGATGGCATCGACCACGTCCTCGGTGCTGCCGAGTTCGACGATATAGCGGACATATGAATGCGCCCTCGAGAATGACGACAGCCCGTGTTCGACAAGGTCCGCCATGAAACCTTCGCCGCAACGAATGCGGATGCGCGTCTGCTGGACGCCGCGGATCTGGTCGAGCTGTTCGGCGAGCAGGCCGTTGTCTTCAAGAACACGCTTGCCGTGTTCGAGAACGAGTTCGCCGGCATCCGTCAGCACTGTGCCGCGTGCTGTTCGTTCGAACAGCCCAAGGCCGATCTCGCGTTCGGTGTCGGCGATCTGGCGGCTGACGACCGACGGCGCCAGCCCCATGTGTTCGGCCGCGCCCCGGATCGATCCGATGCGGGCAACGGCCATAAAAATCTTGAGCGCTTTCGCGTCGAGCACGTCCATGGTGGTCATGTGCGACGGAAACGGTTTGAGGTCAACGACCAAGAGATGTGGCGATCAGCCTTGTCCAGAGGTCGACGCCCTGCGGAACGATCGCATCGTTGAAATCGTAGTGCGGTGAATGCAGGCCGGGGTTGGCGCCTTCGCGGCGTGCGCCGAGCCAGAGGTAACAGCCGGGGCGTTCCTCCAGCATGAAGGCGAAATCTTCCGCAGCCATGCTGGGGGCGGCATCGACGACCGAAAGGGCACTGTCCTTTGCTGCGACCGAGCGCACGAAGGCGGCCGATGCAGCATCGTTGATCGTGGCGGGATAGCGGTACTGATAGTCGAGATCGGCGCTGCAGCCGAGGCCCTCGGCGATGGCCGCCGTCAGCGTCCGCATGCGCTTTTCGAGGATTTCTCCGACTTCTTTCGCAAACCAGCGTGTCGTGCCGCGGATGACAGCTTCCTGCGGGATGACATTCCAGGCATCGCCGCCGTGGATCTGGGTCACGGAGACGACGGCTGCGTCGAGCGGCGAGACGTTGCGGCTGGCAATCGTCTGCAGCGCGGAGACGATCTGGGCTGCGGCAACCAGCGGGTCGGCGCCCTCATGCGGCATCGCCCCGTGGGCGCCTCTGCCGGTGATGCGGATTTCGAACACGCCGAAGGCGGCCATCATCGCGTCGTCGCGGGCAACGCAGGTGCCGACGTTAAGCGCCGGCCAATTGTGCAGGGCATAGACTGCGTCAGCCGGAAAATCACGGAAGAGGCCGTCGGCGACCATGGCGCGGGCGCCACCTTCCGCTTCTTCCGCCGGCTGGAAAATGAAGTGTACGGTACCGTCGAAATCCATCTCGGAGGTTTGTCGCGCCGCGGCGAGCAGCATCGAGACGTGACCGTCATGGCCGCAGGCATGCATCTTGCCGGATGTTTGCGACGCGTAGGCAACGCCGCTGGCTTCGACGATCGGCAGCGCGTCCATGTCGGCGCGGATGGCGATGGTGCGCGACGAGGTGCCGCGCGACAGCGTGCCGACAAGGCCGGTGCCGCCATAGCCGCCTTTGACGGCAATGCCCCACTCCGAGAGCTTGCTTGCAATGAAGGCCGACGTTTCCCGTTCCTCGAAGGCAAGTTCGGGGTGGGCGTGCAGGTGATGGCGCCAGGCGATCGTTTCCGCGATGCGGTCAGGGCTGATTTCGTGGCGGCTCATCTCGTTCATCCTGTATCTGCAAATTGAAGGCCGCCGCAAAGCGGCCGGCCACAGTTCTATCCTACTGGCCCAATCTCAGGAACAGGTCGGCAACGACGACGGAGCCCATATAGGTTCCGATCATCACGCAGATCGCCACGATGACGATCTTCCAGCCCGAACGACGGGCGATGGCGAATTCGCTCGCTGTCAGCGCCAGGCCGCCATAGGCAAGCGCCGGCGTGGCGAGCGCCAGGAAGTTCAGGTGCTCGACCTGTTCGCTGACCCAGGCAGCCCCCGGGACGCCGGGAATGGTGATCAGGATCGCGATCAGCGATACCCAGGCGACACCAGGCAGGTAAAAGGGTACGAAGCGGGCAAAGCCGAGGCCGATGATGCAGGCGACATAGAGCACCGCCATGCCCGGCAGGGCGATGAGCGGCGACGTGCCCGTTCCGACCCAGTTGGCGATCAGGCCGATGGCGCAGGCGATCAGCAGCAGCCCGGAGTGTTTGACGACATCGATCTTGCGCTCATCTTCCGCATTCAGCGGCAGGTCATCAGCAAGATTGGCGGTGGTGTTGGTTTGATTGGCCATTGTTCCTGTCTCCCCGATCAGGCTGTTTTGCGGTCGGACGGGCGGGCTTTGTTGTAAAGCCATTCCGTCAGCGGCAGGGCGACGAACATGCCGACATAAAGGCCGGTCGCGTAGGTCAGGATGTTGCTGGCCGCTGCCAGCGCCAGGATGATGTCCTTCTGGTCCGGAACGACGGCGACGAGACCGCCGGTGCAGGCCGCAAGCATCGAGCCGGAGCCGACGCCGCAGGACATGGCAAGAGCGCGCACGTCGAAGATGCCGAGGCCGTGGACGAGCGGCGGCATGATCGCGAAGACGAATGTGCCGATGAGTGTGCCGGTGGCATAGACGCCCATGGCGCCGGCGCCTTCCGGCGAGTTGAGGCCGTATTTGTCGGCGATCAGCGCGATGTTGGGCTCGCGATCGATCGAATAGGTGGCGCCGACGGCTTCGCGGCCCATCTTGAGGAGGAACACGGCGACCGGGAAGGCGATGAGGATCGTGCCGAGATTGCCGAGTTCCTGGAGCACGAGTGCCGGTCCGGCCTCGATGATCTTGGAGATCTGTGGTCCGACTGTTGTGCCGAACTTGGCAATGAAAGGCATGATCGCAACGGTGATCATGGCGCCGGACAGCTTGACCGCATCCTTGGAAATGAACTTGGCGCTCGCCTTGAAAATGGCGGGATTGAGCATGATGCCGAGTGCGAAGGCATAAAGGATCGGCAGGAAGATCACGGTGCCGAGGCCGATCGACAGGCGTTGAATGCCGATCAGCTCGGAGACGATGACGATCGCGAGCACAAGGATGTGCAGATAGAGCCCGCCTGCGGCGGCTCCGGGTTTTCCGGTCATGATGTTCTCCTCTGGTTGGGGACCAGTTGTTGTTCTTTGCCCAAACTTAACACTATTGGCTGAGGGCAAATGCCGGCTAGCCGGTCGGCGAGCAACGAAGTGTTGCAGTTCCAGCAACAGGTCGCTGGGTTGAAGGCGGCTTCTGCAAAACCGCTCATCGCTTCTGTCATTTCATGGTCGCGGTCCTGCTTTGGCCGAGTGCGGATGCGAATCGAGCTTTCGCCTTGCCTTGCTTTTGCATGTGCCGCCTCGATGGCCAAGGACACATACGGCCAAGTGGGGACGAGCGGCACGGAAAGCGCCAACTTTCCCCAGCAATCCGGGCGATTGGCCCGGCCAGATCACACCTTGCGCAGGTTCACGACGGAAATTCGAAAAACCCATCAAAAATCGCTGAAAACCCCCATTGAAATCGATTACATTTTCTGGCTTCATGGTTCTCGCAAGATTTTGGGAGGATCTTATGAAGAAGCTTATCGCCGTAGCACTCGGCACCGTCGCATCCATTGCCATCTCCGCCTCGCTCGCCAATGCCGAGACCTTCAAGATTGGTCTGTCCAATGGTTGGGTCGGCAGCGAGTGGCGCACGCAGATGATCGACGAGGCCAAGGCGGCCGCGGAAAAATGGAAGGAAAAGGGCGTCGACGTCGAAGTCAGCGTCCAGAGCGCCAATGTCGACGTGCCCGGGCAGATCGCCCATGTGCGCAATTTCATTGCCGAGGGCGTCAACGCCATCATCATCAACCCCAACAGCCCGACGGCCTTCGACCCGATCTTCGCGCAGGCGAAGGAAGCGGGCATTCTGGTGATCGCCACTGATGCCGAAGTCTCTTCGCCGGATGCCACCTATGTCGGCATCGACCAGACGGCATGGGGTGCGGCCGGTGCCAAGTGGCTTGCCGAAACGCTCGGTGGTAAGGGCAAGGTCGTGGCGATCAACGGCGTCGCAGGCCACCCGGCAAACGAGATGCGGGTCGCCGGCTATAAGAGCGTCTTCAAGGACTATCCGGATATCCAAGTCGTCAACGAGGTCAACGCCAACTGGGATCAGGCGCAGGGCCAACAGGCAATGCAGAACATCCTGGCGACCTATCCTGACGTCAACGGCGTCGTCGTGCAGGACGGCATGGCTGCCGGCGCCTGGAAGTCGATCATGGATGCCGGCAAGGCCAGCCAGATCGCAGCAACCGGCGAGATCCGCAAGGACTTCATCGATCTCTGGAGCAAGGATAAGCTGAACTCCGGCGCGACCGTCAATCCGCCCGGCGTCATGGCAAGCGCGCTCAATGTCGCCGTCCTCATGCTGCAGGGCAAGGAACTGAAGGAACCGGCAACGGCTGGCCAGTACAAGAACGCCATGTACCTGCCGATCCCGTTCATCGACTCCAAGAACCTGGCGGATGCCGCCAAGCAGGTCGACGGCAAGCCGGGCTACTACTCCTACACCAGCGCCCTTTCAATCGAAGACGCTGCAGCGCTCTTCAAGTAAGCGCTCAAGACTGGGCGGATCTCGTGGTCCGCCCGGCGCTTCTGACCCGATCATACGGACGATCCTCATGTCGAAACTTAAGATGAACGGCGTAAGCAAGGCTTACGGCGCCACCCTGGCTTTGCGCCGCGGCGACCTTGAGATCGCCGCCGGCGAAGTCCATGTGCTCATGGGCTCGAACGGCTCGGGCAAGAGCACATTGTGCAAGATCATTGCCGGCAGCGTGCGCCCCGATGGCGGAGAGATCCTCATCGACGGTCGGCCGGTCACGATATCAGGGCCGCAATCGGCCAGGGCGCAGGGCATCGGCATCTTCTACCAGGAGCTCAGCCTTGCCGGAAACCGCTCGGTCGAGGAGAATATCTGCCTTGCCATGCTGCCGGTCAAAGCCGGAATCTTTATCGACCGTGCCGCCCTGAAGGCGCGCGCGGCGCGCTACATCGATCTTTTCTCCGGCGTTTCCGGTGATGGTTTTGCGGCCGAGACGCTCGTCGGCAATCTGCGCGCCGATCAGCGACAGCTTGTCGAGATCATGAAGGCACTGGCAAGTGAAGCCCCGATCCTGATCTTCGACGAGCCAACCTCGGCACTCGACAGGGCACAGGTCGACCGCTTCTTCGATATCCTGCGCGGGCTAAAGCGCGACGGCCGCGGCATCATCTTCATTTCGCACCGCATGGACGAGATCACCGCGATCGGTGATCGGGTGACGATCATTCGCGACGGTGAGACGATCAAGACGCTCAATCTGAACGAGACCGATCCTGCCGCGGTCATCCGGCTGATGGTCGGCGGCGCCGGCGACATGCCGGCCTCGCAGTCCTCAGTGCCTGCCGTGGCAAGCTTTTCGGCCGGCGACGCCATGACCGTCGACAAGCTGTCGGGTGCCGGTTTCCGCAATGTCAGCTTCGAGGTCGCCAAGGGTGAGATCCTCGGTCTCGGCGGGCTTCACGGCCAGGGGCAATCGGCGGTGTTGCGGGCGATTTTCGGCGCCGGCTCCACAACTGCGGGCGAAATCCGCATCGGCGGCGATCGTCTCGATGCGAGAAGCCCGCGCGACGCCATCCGGCGCGGTTGCGCCTATGTCTCGGGTGACCGCGGTCGCGACGGCGTCATTGCCGGCAGACCGATCATCGAGAATGTGACGCCCATCCATTACCTGCGTGATCGGCTGATGATTGCACGTCCGTCAACGCTCAAGGAAAAGGCGATGCCGGCGCTTGAGGCGATGCATACGAAGTTCGCGAGTCTCCTGCATCCGATCAACTCGCTTTCCGGCGGCAACCAGCAAAAGGTGATCATCGCCCGCTGGCTGATCGATCGGCCGGATGTGCTGCTGCTGGACGACCCCACCAAGGGCATCGACCTCTCGGCCAAGGCCGATCTCTTTGCCCTCATTCGCCAACTGGCAGGCGAGGGGCTCGGCATCCTGCTCTATTCCTCGGAGGACGCCGAATTGCTCGGGAATGCCAACCGCATCCTCGTCTTCAACGGCGGGTCGGTCACGCGCGAGCTCACCGGCGAGGATCGCACCCGCTACAATCTTTACCAGGCTGCATACGAGGCCGCGTGATGACACCGACCACGACAGAAATTCGACCTTCCCGCGCGGTGGGCTAAAACTCTGGCTCGAGCGCTATCCGTTCCTGCCGGCGCTGGTCATTGTCGTCGCGCTTCTGGCGTTGAACGGCGTGTTCTCGCCCAACAGCTTGAGCTACCGCTCGCTGACGGGGCTGCTCAGCACCTATATGGCGCTGATCATGCTGGCGATCGCCCAGACCTATGTCGTTTCCGCAGGGGATATTGACCTGTCGGCCGGTGCGACGCTGTCACTCGTCAATGTCGCCATTGTCGTTTTGATGGAAAAATGGGGTGGTGGCGCCGGCGCGTCATCGGTGCCTTGATCTGTGGCATTCTGCTCGGGCTCGTCTGTGGGGTTATCAACGGCATCGTCGTTGCAGCGCTCAGGCTGCAGGCGATCGTCGCTACCTTTGCGACCAGTATCTTCTTCACCGGCGTTGCGCTCTATGTCATGCCAGTGGCCGGCACGCCGGCGCCGGCGCTGTTCTGGCGGACCTATGGCGGGCGGTTGCTCGGTCTTCCCTTCGTCTTCTATGTGCTTGCAGCACTCGCTGTTCTGCTCTTCCTTTTGTCGCGCACCCGCCTCGTCACCCAGCTTCTGGCCGTCGGTGACGACCAGCAGGCGGCCTACCAGACCGGTCTTCCCGTGGTCCTGGTCCGCATCAAGGGTTATGCGCTCTGCGGCCTGTTTTCGGCGCTCGCAGCGTTCTGCCTGACCGGCGACACCGCCAGCGGCGATCCGCTCGTCGGTGGCAAGATGACGCTCTATAGCGTCGCGGCCGTCGTGCTCGGGGGCAGCGCGCTTGCCGGTGGCTGGACGACCGTGGTCGGTTCTCTGCTCGGCGCGCTGACGATCGGTCTCGTCAACTCGCTCGTCTTCTTCATGGGCACGCCGTCGGAGTGGCAGAACTTCGTTCAAGGTCTCGCCATCCTCCTCGTCTTGATGGCAGGCGTGCTTGCCGGCCGGAGGGCACGCGCATGAACGCCGTTATTTCCTTCCTCAAGAAGCCGCTGGTCATCGCGCTGCTTTTGATCGTGGCACTTCTCTATCTTGGCGAAAGCCTGTCACCGGGCTTTGCCTCGGCCGACCAGATCCTGCGCCTGCTGATTGTCGCCTCGCTGCTCGGCATTGTTGCGGCCGGCCAGAACGTCGTCATTCTCGGCGGCCGCGAAGGCATCGATCTCTCGGTCGGCGGCGTCGTTTCGCTTTCGGCGATCATTGCCGGCAATGTCATGAACGGCGCCGACGGCGGCATCCTGCCGGCGATCCTTGCCTGCGTGGCGACCGGGGCTTTCTTCGGCCTCCTGAACGGGCTGGGTGTCACGCTGCTGCGTATCCCGCCGCTGGTCATGACGCTCGGCATGCTCGGCGTGCTCCAGGGCCTGCTGGTCGTCATCCGCAACGGCATTCCCTCCGGCCGCGCGGCACCCGGCCTTTCCGCCTTCGTCACCCAGCCGCTGGTGTTCGGCATTCCCGGCATCATCTGGCTCTGGATCGCCGTCGGCCTGTTTATGGCCTTCATGCTCAACCGCACCGTCTTCGGGCATCGCATTTATGCGATCGGTTCCAACGAACATGCGGCCTATATGGCCGGCGTGCCGGTCCGCCGCATGCGCATCGGCCTGTTCATGATCTCCGGCATGTTCGCGGCGATCGCAGGCCTCTGCCTGCTTGGCTATTCCGGCTCGTCCTTCGCCAATGTCGGCGAGCAATACATGCTGTCCTCGATCATCGCGGTCGTCTTTGGCGGTACGTCGCTTGCCGGCGGCAAGGGCGGATACACCGGCACCATGGCAGGCGCGCTGTTGCTGGTGATCCTCCAGGGCATCCTGACTACCGTCAACATCGATGAATCCGGCCGTCAGATGGTGTTCGGCGCGACATTGCTGCTCTTGATGCTGTTTTACGGCCGCGGAAAGGCGATGCGGACATGAGCGATCACAGGCCGAAGATCAAGGATATTGCCGAGCGTGCCGGCGTTTCCGTTGCCACCGTGTCGCGGGCGCTCAGCGATTCCGGCCTGGTGACGGCGGAAACGCGCCAGCGCATCCATGCGCTTGCCCGCGAACTCAACTACCGGCCGAACGTCAGCGCCCGCAACCTGCGCACCCGCAAGTCGATGTCGGTGCTCTTGGTCGTGCGCGACGTCGGCAACCCGTTCTATCTCGACATTCTGAAAGGCGTCGAGGCGACGGCGCGCGAGGCCGGCTACTCCGTGCTCATGGGCAACACCGAGAACGATCCGGATCGCGAGACGGAGTATTTCAACATGCTGCGCGATGGCCATGCCGACGGCATGATCCTGATGACCGGCAAGCTGCCGCCGGCAGGGCATGATGCTGGTCTCGACCTGGCGCATCTGCCCGTCGTCGTCGCGCTGGAAATGATCGACGACTCGGGGCTGCCGCATGTGCAGGTCGACAACCTTGCCGCCGCCAGGGCTGCGGTCGAGCATCTGATCTCGCTTGGTCACCGCAAGATCGCCCACATCGCCGGGCCGCTGCCCGAAGTGATGGCCATTCACCGCCGAGACGGTTATCGCGCCGCGATGCACGAGGCCGGCCTTGCGATCCCTGACGGCTACGAGGCTCGGGGCGATTACCTGCTTGAAACCGGCCAGCTCTGCTGCGGCCAATTGTTTGCCTTGGCCGAGCCGCCGACGGCGATATTCGCCGCCAACGACGAAATGGCCTATGGCGCCATTCACGAGTTGCGTCGCCTCGGCCGTGATGTGCCTGGTGATGTTTCCGTCGTCGGCTTCGACGACCTCTATCTGAGCAAGGCTTTCTATCCGCCGCTGACCACGGTTAACCAGCCGCGCGCCGACATCGGCAGAACGGCGATGTCGCTGCTGCTTCGTATGCTTTCCGGCGAGGAGGTGGCGCATGCGCCGCCCATCGTGCTGCCGACGACCCTGAGCATTCGGGCCAGCACCACCGCGCCACGTCACTCATAAGGCGAGCATGATGTCGACCGAAACCGCTTACACTTTCGGCATCATGCTCCGGCCGAAAAATCTGGGAGAAGAAAATGACACAGCTACCGAAGCACACGCTGCGCGTGGGTTTCGTCGGAACGGGCTTCATCGCCCATTTCCACCTGAAATCGATGATCGGCGTGCGCAATGTCGAAGTGACGGGCGTCTTCAGCCGCAAGGCGGAAAACCGCGAAAAATTTGCGAAGGAAGTCGAAACGCTCGGGCTCGGCACCTGCCGCACGCATGAGAGCCTGGAAGCGCTGCTGTCAGCCGACGACGTCGACGCGATCTGGATCCTGTCGCCGAACTATACGCGCCTCGACGTGATGCGCGCCCTGCACGGGGCGATCAAGTCAGGCCGCAGCAAGGTCTTTGCGGTCGCCTGTGAGAAGCCCTTGGCGCGCACGGTGGCGGAAGCCCGCGAGATGCTGACGCTGGCCGAAGATGCCGGCCTCAATCATGGCTATCTCGAAAATCAGGTGTTCTGCACGCCGGTGTTGCGCGGCAAGGAAATCATCTGGCGTCGCGCCGCCTCCACCACCGGCAGACCCTATCTTGCGCGGGCGGCAGAGGAACATTCCGGTCCGCACGAGCCCTGGTTCTGGCAGGGCGACAAGCAGGGCGGCGGTGTTCTCTCCGACATGATGTGCCACAGCGTCGAGGTGGCGCGCTATCTCTTGACCGCGCCCGGTGCGCCGCGCAATTCACTGAAGATTAAGTCGGTCAACGGCACCGTCGCCAACCTGAAATGGACGCGTCCGAACTATGCCGAACAACTGCGCAAGCGCTTCGGCAACGATGTGGACTATCGCAACCGCCCTTCGGAGGACTTTGCGCGCGCGACGGTGACGCTCGAGGATCAGGAAGGCAACGAACTGATGATCGAAGCGACGACCTCCTGGGCCTATGTTGGTGCAGGGTTGCGCATCCAGCTCGAATTGCTCGGCCCGGAATATGCGCTCGAATACAACTCGCTGAGTACGGGCCTGAAGATCTTCATGTCTCGCGAAGTCACGGGTTCGGAAGGCGAGGATCTGGTCGAAAAGCAGAATGCCGAGCAGGGGTTGATGCCGGTGCTTGAGGACGAAGCCGGCGTTTACGGCTACACCGACGAGAACCGCCACATGGTCGAATGCTTCCGCAAGGGCCAGAAGCCGCTCGAAACCTTCGAGGACGGTCTTGCGGTGGTCGAGATGCTGATGGGGCTCTATCGCTCCGCCGAGATCAACGCCACCTTGCAGTTCCCGGCGCCGGAACTCGAACATTACGTGCCCGTCGTCGCACGCAAGGGCGCTTGACAACCTGGATCTGAGATTGGCGGGAGAGCGGCAAAGTCGGCTCCCGCCACCAGTCTGCCATGGCCAAAGGTTTCGCTACGAGGTCGTGGCAGGTTCGGCGCTTGCCGCGCGCCCGGTCATCTCATCGATTTCGATTGCATAGAAAAGATGGGGTGACGTGCCGACGACGCTTTGTTCCGCCGGTTTCAGTCCGCCCGGCTCCCACCAGTTGATCCGCTTCTCCAGAAGTGACCACGCCTGAAGGCGTTCATGATGCGTCTGGTTCGTGTCAGGCAGTTCCCTGTAGCTGCCGTAGATGACGACGCTTTTCCAGCTTTCCCTGTCGGCGAATTCGTCGATCTGCACGCAGACTTTCGCGTTGTCGCGCATCCAGTCGATCTTTTGTCCGGGCATCGAGAAGCCGTAGAGCCGGCCGGTTGTAAAGGCGTATTGGATAGGGACGATATAGGGATGGTCATCCCTGGCGCAGGCAAGCCGGCCGATATGGCTTGCGGTGACAAGGGCGATGCATTCCGGCCGCGTCATTTCTCTGACGAACATGATCCGTTCCTCTCAACGATGAGCTCCACAGGCAGGGTTTCAGTTTTGATCGGTTCCTGCCTTGATATGGCTCAAGGCTTGCGCATTGCCAGCCGCAGGCTTTTTACGGGCCGCGGTTACGGGGCAGCCGGTGCCGACAATTTCGGCGCTTTCGAACCGTCGTCGGGAATAAACCGCTGCGGCTGCCGTTATGCCCCTATCGAGAAAACAGGACGACCGGCTCGCGCGGGCGAAATTCGCCGCGAACTGGGCGGGAAGCAGCAAAGGATTGGGTCATGATGAGCACCGTTCGAGCAATCGCATCGGGAAAGGATATCGTCATCTCTTCCGCCAACGAGGCGGGAGGTTTCGACGGTCAGATGCCGGTCCGCCAGGTGCGGCTGTTGACCGGGTCGATGCTGCTGGTCTTCGCGGCGATCCTGATCTTTGTTGCAGCTGACGGGCTGACCACGCCGATGCGTCTGGCGCTGATGGTGTTTGCGACCACGCTTGTCTGCTGGACGATCTTCGACCTGCCTGAAACGCCGGTGGCGCTTGGCGGAGCGCTGGCTTTGGGCGCCACCGGTACCGTCAGCGAAGAGGCGGTGTTTGCAGCGCTCGGCAACGATATCGTCTGGCTGATGATCGCCGCCTTCGTCATCGCATCGGTGCTGCAGGCATCCGGACTGGTGGAACGTCTCACCTTCCGGCTGCTGGCGCCGTTCCAGCGCGTCAGCAGTCTTTTCTGGGCGGTCACTCTGACAATCTTTGCGACCGCCTTCATCATCCCATCCACGTCAGCACGGGCGGCGATCTTCATGCCGGTCTTTCTGGGGCTGACGGCCGCCGTCGATCGGCCCCCCGTGACACGGGCGCTCGCCCTGATTTTCCCTTCGGTGATCCTGCTTTCGGCCGCCGCCTCGCTGACCGGTGCCGGCGCACATCTGGTGGCGGTCGATTTCATCCGCCGCAGCGGCGGCAAAGCGCCGGATTTCCTTGATTGGGCCATGCTGGCTGCCCCGTTCGGATTGGTCACGAGCCTGATTGCCTGCGGCCTCATCCTACGGTTTTTCCTGGGCGCCGAGGATCGTAATGCTGCTTTCGAGCCGGGCTCGCCCGCTGAAACGCAGCCGCTCCTTGCGCAGGAGCGGACGCTGCTGGCGGTGACGGCGCTCATCGTTCTGGCGCTTGCGACATCGGGCCTTCATGGCGTTGCCTTGCCCTTCGTTGCCTTGATCGGCGCCCTCGTCATGGCCTCTGAGAAGGTCTCGGGGTTGCCCTTTCGCAAGGCTCTGAAATCAGTCGAGTGGAACCTGCTGCTGTTTCTCGCCGGCACGCTCGTCATCGGCGAGGCGCTGATGAGCACCGGCACGGCGGCTTTGCTCGCCGACCGCGCCATCGGCCTGCTCAGCCTCGTCGGCAAACCGCCGGCTTGGCTGGTGATCCTGTTCACCGTAATCCTTGCCACGTTCGCGCACATCGTCGTCGCCTCCCGGACGGCGCGGGCAACGGTGCTGATCCCGGCGCTCGCCCTGCCGCTGGCAGGGCTCGGCGTCAATCCGGCCGTTCTCATCATGGCGGCAACACTGGGTAGTGGCTTCTGCCAGACGCTGATGGTTTCGGCCAAGCCCGTGGCTCTCTTCGGCGGCATGGAGCCACCCGCTTTCACGCCGTCTGACTTGATGCGCCTGGCGGCGATGCTGCTTGTTCCCTTCATTGGGCTCCTGACGCTTGTTGCCGTCTTCATCTGGCCGCTCATGGGGGTTGGGCTATTGATATAAGTCTTTGAAAACGTGTTTCTTTGCCAAGGCCGGAGCCAGCTTAGCTCCGGCCTTTGTTGTTTCCGCTCAGGCAGCGAAATAGTTTCGTATCCGGCGGAATAAAGTCTCCGAGCGACCGTTTCTCCCTTGCATCCGCATTGTCACAAAAACGCAAGGAGACTGTCACATGACACTGACCATTCTGGTTGCACCGTCTGGTTTCAAGGAAAGTCTGTCGGCGGAAGAAGCGGCCGATTGCATCGAGAAGGGTGTGCTGCGCGCCTGCCCGCAGGCAAAGGTTCTGAAAGTGCCGATGGTCGATGGCGGTGAAGGTTTCACCAAGGCTCTGGTCGCGGTCACCGGCGGCACTTTGCACGAATGCGTCGTGACCGGGCCGCTCGGCACACCGGTCTTGTCGCATTTCGGATTCCTCGGCGGGCAGGACGAACCGGTCGCCATCATCGAAATGGCGGCCGCCGCCGGCCTCAGGCTGGTACCGCGCGACCGCCGCAACCCCTGCATCACCTCAAGTTACGGTGTTGGCGAGCTGATCCGGGCAGCCCTCGACGCCGGCGCGCGCCGCATCCTTCTTGGCTGCGGCGACAGCGGCATCAATGACGGCGGCGCCGGCATGGCCCAGGCGCTGGGGATCGAGCTGCTCGACAAGGACGGTCGGCCGCTGCCATCAGGCGGTGGTGCACTTGGTCAACTGGCTCGCATCGATCTCTCGTCCCGCGATCCACGCCTGAATGCGGTTCGGATCGATGCAGCCGTCAATTGGCACAATGTGCTGCTCGGAGAACGCGGCGTTGCCCGGGTCTTCGGCCCGCAGAAGGGGGCTACGCCTGAGCAGGTCGAACTGCTGACCCATGCGATGGAGACCTATGCCGGGGCGATCCACGGCGCCACCGGTATCGACGTCGGCAGCGCGCCGGGCGCCGGGGCCTCCGGCGGCCTCGGCGCCGCCGTCCTCGGCCTGCTCGGCGGCAAGCTGCACCCGCGCTACGACATTGTCATGCAATATCTCGATCTCGACAGCATGATCGCCCGGGCCGACCTGGTGATTACGGCGGAAGGCAGCCTCGATGGCCAAACACCCTTCGGCAAGGTGCCAGCGGAGGTCGGCCATCGCGCCAAGGAAGCCGGACGTCCGGTGATCGCGCTGGCCGGAACGATCGGTAAGGGCGTCACCCTGAACTTCGAGCACGGCATCGATGCTTTCGCCTCGATCCTGAAGGCGCCTTGCAGCCTTGACGATGCCATAAGCGCCGCGCCGAAACTGCTGGTGCGCGCCGCGGAAGATGCCGTTCGCATGGTGCGGGTCGGCATGCTGCTCACCGAGCGAGGCCTTGCCGCCTGATCAATTCAGGGCATGACGGCTCCGGCGGAAAGGAGGTGCGCAGTCGGCACCTTCTTTCCGCCGGAGTTTTTTCAATGTGCCGCCTGGAAAACCATCGGGCGTTTATCGTGTTCGCTGAAGCCCGGCCGTTACTGCCGGCAGAGTTCGCGGGCGTTTAGGACACCCCAGCCGAAAACTGGATCCTTGCCAGGCGCACCGACATCCTCAGTCGTTTGCGCCACAAGCTTGCCGATCTCTTCGGCCGAAAGCGAAGGGTTCGATGCCCTCAGAATGGCAACGGCGGCGGTCACGAACGGGGCGGCAAAGGAGGTGCCCGTGCGCGGCCGTCCACCATCGACGGAGGCGGCGGTCCAGACACCGGTGCCGAGTGCTGCAACGTCGATGTGGTCGCCCTGCGCCGCACGGCGATAGGGGCGGAAATTGCGGTCGACGGCGGTCACCGCGATGAGTTCAGGGTAGGCGGCGGGATAGACGGGCTTTGCCCTCGGGCCGTCATTGCCGGCCGCCGCCACCTGCAGGATATTGCGCTTCGCGACCAGATCGACGGTCTTTTCAAGCAACTGATTATCCGGCCCCGATAGGCTCATGTTGATCACCGTCACCCCGCGGGATGCCAGAAGATCGATCGCCCTGACCAGATCATAGGTCTCGGCGACATCCGCGTCGCCCCTGGTCTTCTGGAAGGCGTCGACTGCGATCAATCGCGCATCGCGTAACAAACCGGGAGCCCGGCTGTCCTGCCGGCCGGCGATGAGCGCTGCAACGGCGGTGCCGTGCTGGCGTCCGGACTCCGGCGCTTCGTCGGCCGCCAGACGGACGATATCGAGGTCGACGCCTTGAAGAGCTGGATGCTCGGGATTGATCGCAGTGTCGATCAGCCCGATCGGGCCGGCGGCGGTGCAGGCCTTGCCGGCATGGGGCTCGGGCCAGCCGATGGCTGTGCGCACAAGCGCACAACGGCCTTCGCCGCACGGCGTCGGCTGAACAGCACCTTCGTTCGGTTCGAAATAATGGTTGAGATCGGCAATGGCGCCCGGCGAGGCAGCCGCGACCTCCTGGCGTGCGGCCCCGAGCGTCATTCCCGTGGGGATCGAAAGCTTGACAATCTGCGAGCCGGAAAGTCCGAAGGGATGGCGGCTGCGCGCCGTGAAACCTCGTTCGCCAAGACGCTGGATTGCAGCATCCTCGAGACCGAGGACGACGATTTCGCCCGGTACATACGTCGGTTTGCGCACAGGTGGCGGGCGTCGGGCAGTTCGCTTTTCCGGTGCGCCCCGGAAGAGGTCAAACAGATTACCGCCGCCGCGCCAGACGCCGCCGGAGCCTCGGTCCGAGGAGCGACCAGAAGACGAACTGCCACCGCCACCACCGTCATCATCTCCGCCGCCATCGTCATCAGCATGGGCCGGTGTGACAAAGGCAAAGGGAGCGGTGGTCGCCGAGCCGGAAATCCCTGATGGCACGAGGTCGCCATTGGCGACGGCCAGGCCGCAGATCGATGCGGCGGTCAATCGAAGCAGGCGTTTCTTCAAGGTTTTCTCCTTGTCCCAACCGTGCCCAGTGGGGTCAGCTTACCGTGAAAGGCATGCCCATCGGTGGTGACTTTTGCGTGTGCTTCACATATCGCTCAACGGATGAATGGACAAATTATTCCCCCGCGTGCACGCCGAAGCGCCGGAAGGAACGCGAAATGACGGATCAGGATATCGCCTTCGGCGAGCGCCTCGTCGCTTTCCTGCCTAACCTGCGCCGCTTTGCCATCTCGCTTTGCCGCTCCCGCGATATTGCCGACGACCTCGTGCAGGCCGCCTGCGAGAAGGCGCTTGCCGGTTCGGAGCGGTTCGAGGAAGGCACGCGCTTCGACGCGTGGATATTCCGCATTCTGCGCAACCTGTGGATCGACCAGCTTCGCCGCCAGAAGACGGCCGGCCCGATCGAGGAGATCGAAGCCCAGCCGGAACTTGCCGTTCCATCAGGCGAAGCGGGCGCCGAGGCACGAATGACGCTAAAGAGCGTGGCCGCAGCCATCGATGATCTCGTGCTTGAACAGCGCGAGGTGCTGCTGCTGACGTGTGTGGAGGACCTCTCCTACAAGGAGGCGGCCGATGTGCTCGGCATTCCGATCGGCACGGTGATGAGCAGGCTTGCCCGCGCCCGCAAGAATCTTGCTGAAGCCGCGGGAATAGAACCGGCGGCCGCGCGTTCACCGGATATGAGAGGCGGGGCGAGATGAGCGACATGGTATTCACCGACGAAATCCTGATGGCCTTTGCCGACGGCGAACTCGACGACGAGACGACACGCCTCGTCGAGGCAGCGATCGAGACAGATGACGATCTGATGATGCGCGTAGCCATGTTCATGGAAACCCGGGCTGCCACCAGCGAGGCCATGAAGCCGTTGCTCGACGAGCCTGTACCTGACCATCTGGCGCAGAAGGTGCGCGCGATGGCTGCCGACGTTGCAGCGAGACGTGACGACAGCCAGACCGTTGCTGCGGCCGATGACAGTGCGAATGCGGACAATGTCGTCGCGTTTCGCCGCCCGGAGCCCGCGGCACAGGCGCCGCGTCGCCCGTCGCAATGGATGATGGCGCTTGCCGCCTCGCTGCTTATCGTCGTCGGTGGCGTCGGAGGGTATCTTATCGGAGGAGCGGGCCAGGTAGATGTCGCGAACCCGCAGGTCGCGGGGCTGGTCGACCCTGAAGTGTCGGGCATCCTCGACCAGCGCGCGTCGGGGGAGGAAATCGCGATCGGCGACGGAGAGGCCAAAGTTCGATTGGTCTCGACGTTCCAGGCGGGCGGCGAGCGGCTCTGCCGCGAATATGAGATGAAGCGGCCGGATCAGCCGGATTTCGTGTCGGTTGCCTGCCGGAACGCCGGACGCTGGCAGACGCAACTGGCGATCGTCACAGCGGAAACCGGTGAGGGTTTCGCGCCGGCCTCGTCGCTTGAAACCGTCGATGCCTATCTGTCCTCGATCGGTGCCGGCGCGCCGCTGGAGGCGGCGGCGGAGAAGAAGGCGCTCGCCGGACGAAAGTAGCCTTCAGCGCGGCATTTCTACCGGTACGGAAAGGCCGACCTTGACGCGATCCATGGTGACGAAGGTTCTAAAGCGCCGGATGTTGGGGTTGCCGAAGAACATCCGGCGGGTGAAGGCCTCGTAATCGCCCATCGTCGGCACGATCACGACAAGTATGAAGTCCACGTCGCCCGTGACGTAATAGCATTGCTGGACTTCCGGAGCGGCCGAGAAGGCGGCCTTGGCCGCATCGAGCAGGTCGATCTGCTCGCTTTCCACCTCCACTTCGACAAGGATCGTCAGGGCCTGGTTGACCCGCGCCGGCTCGATCACCGCGACATTGCTGCGGATGACCCCAGTTTCTTCCATGCGCTTGATCCGCCGTTGCACGGCCGGCGCAGACAGGTTGACGGCCTCGCCGATCTGTCGCTGTGGCGTCGTGTTGTCCTTCTGCAGGATTGAGAGGATTGCCAGGTCGAAGCGGTCGAGCTCCGCCGATGTGCTCTTTGAAACGGCCATCATTTCCTCATTGTCATTTACAAACTTGCGTAAGGGCTCTCCATTTAGAGCGCATTTCTCTCGTTCGGTGAAATATAACTTCATCAAACGAGGAGATTGCCCACATGCTCATTCGCAACCACCATGCCGATTTCGGATCGCCGCTGCTGCCTGACGATGCCGAAATGCTCTCGATTGCTGCGGCTGCAGAGGTTGAGCGGCAGCTATCGCGCCGTGACGATCATCGGCCGACGCCGCTTCATTCCTTGCCGGCGCTTGCGGCCGAACTCGGGGTCGGAGCAATCTTCGTCAAGGACGAGGGCCATCGGCTCGGGCTCGGCAGTTTCAAGGCGCTTGGCGGATCCTACGCGGTGATCCGGCTGGTGCTTGACGAGGTCCGGAAGCAGACAGGCCTGGACGTCGACATAGACGATCTCACGCGCCCTGACGTTCGCGCGGTCGCGCGCGAGATGACGTTCGGCTGCGCCACGGATGGCAACCATGGTCGCTCAGTGGCGATGGGCGCTGAGCTTGTCGGTGCGAAATCGGTGATCTTCGTGCATTCCGGTGTCAGCCAGAAACGCATAGAGGCGATTGCGCATTACGGCGCCGAGATCGTCCGGGTCGAAGGAACCTATGACGACTCGGTGGAGTTTGCGGCGAAGGTCTGCAACGAGCGTGGCTGGACCGTCGTATCGGACACCTCCTGGCCGGGATACGAATATATTCCCGGTCTGGTCATGCAGGGATATACGGCGCTTTTGTGCGAAGCCTTGCGGACGATCGACGCACCACCGACGCATGTCTTCGTGCAAGCCGGCGTCGGCGGAATCGCTGCTGCAACGGCCGGGCACCTAGCGCTGCGTTACGGTCATGACCGGCCGCGCTTCGTCGTAGTCGAGCCGGCCCGAGCTGCCTGCCTGCTGGAAACGGCAAGGGCCGGCCATCCGGTGAAAGTGCCACATGGCGAGCCAACTGTCATGGCGATGCTCGAATGTTACGAGCCTTCTCTTGTCGCCTGGCGCATTCTTTCGCGTGTTGCCGACGCCTTCATGATGATCGACGAGGAGGATGCCGTTTCGATCATGAACCGCCTCGCTCGCCCGAAAGGGGGCGATCCGGCAATCGTTGCTGGCGAAAGCGGCGGTGTCGGGCTGGCTGGCCTCATCACGGTCGCCGGAGACCCGAACATGCGCGCCGCCCTCGGCCTTGATGCCAATTCGCGGATCCTGGTGATCAATACCGAAGGTGCCACGGATCCTGAACGCTACGAAGAGCTGGTTGGCCTCGCGCCGGCTGATGTCGCCGGGGCTGAGAAATTGGAAAGGGTATGACGCGGATGGCAAACACGGATATCGACAAGCTTGTGGCGGAGATGACGGCGTGGCGTCATGACCTACACGCCCATCCGGAATTCGGTTTCGAGGAAAAGCGGACAGCGGCCTTCGTTGCCGCCAAGCTGCGGGAATTCGGCCTTGACGAGGTCGCCGAAGGTATCGGTGGCACCGGGGTGATCGGCACGCTGCGGCATGGAACGGGAAATCGCGCCATAGCGCTGCGTGCCGATATGGATGCGCTGCGTATCGCGGAACAGGGGACAATTGCCTATTGCTCCACCCGGCCCGGCACGATGCACGCCTGCGGCCACGACGGCCATACGGCGATGCTGCTCGGCGCAGCAAAGCTGCTGGCCGAGGAGGGCGGCTTTGACGGGACCGTGCGCTTCGTTTTCCAGCCAGCTGAAGAATGGGGGAAGGGTGCACTTGCCATGCTCGCCGATGGCATGCTGGAACGCTTTCCCTTCGACGAGATCTATGGGCTGCACAATATGCCGGGCCTGCCGGTCGGAAAGTTCGAGACCCGTGCCGGCGCCATCATGTCGGCCGAAGACAATTTCGAGATCACGCTCAAGGGCGTCGGCGGCCATGCCGCGCGACCTCACGCGGGCAACGAGACGCTGGTCGCTGCCTGCGCGACAGTGGTCAATCTCCAGACCATCGTTTCGCGAAGGCTCTCTCCGGCCGATATCGCCGTCGTCTCCGTGACCGAATTGATCACCGACGGCACGCGCAATGCCTTGCCAGGCCTGGCCCGCATTCTCGGTGATGCGCGCAGCTTCCGACCTGAGGTGAGCGCCAGGATCGAACAGCAGATGCGCACCATCGCCAAGGGGACGGCGGATGCCTATGGCTGCGAGGTCGAGGTGACCTATACGCGTGAGTTCGTGCCGTTGCTCAACGATCCGGCTCTCGTCGATCATGCCTTCGCAGCGGCCGGTGCGGTGTTTGGGACGGACAATGCCGCCGTCGCCGCCGAGCCGATGACCGGCTCGGAGGACTTTGCCCGGTTTCTCGCGCATGTGCCGGGCTGCTTCGTCTTTATCGGCAACGGCCAGGAATCCGCGCCGCTGCACAATCCGCATTACGACTTCAATGATGATGCCTTGATCTTCGGTGCCCGGTTCCACGCCGAAATCGTCCGGCAACGGCTGGCCGCACCGGATGTGGGGCAGTGAGAGTCGCGATGCTCAACACAAACACGATTGAAGGCGGCGCCGTCATGTCTCATCAGTCCATTAATGCCGAACGTCTGCTTACCCGTATCCGCGAACTCGGCGCGATCGGGCGCAACGATCAGGGGCAACTGACACGGCTTGCTGCGTCTGACACCGACAAGCTCGGGCGGGACCGCCTAGTCGCTTGGCTGCGGGCTGCGGGGCTGGAGATCGCCGTCGACCGCATCGGCAATATCTTCGGCGTCTGGCAAAGCCAGGATAACGCCGGGCAATCGCCGTTAATGCTCGGCTCCCATATCGACACGGTCATCAATGCCGGCATCTACGATGGCAGCTACGGCGTGCTGGCCGCCCTCGAAGTCATCGAGACACTGAAGGAGCAGGGATTCGCGCCTGTCCGCCCGATCGTCGTCGCGGCCTTTACCAACGAGGAGGGGGTGGGCTACGCGCCCGATATGCTGGGGTCGCTTGTTCATGTGGGCGGCCTTGCGGTCGAAGCCGCGCTTGCGACGGTAGGAACCGATGGCACGACGCTCGGATCGGAACTCAAACGCATCGGCTACGCCGGAAGCGTCGAGCCTGGCTCGTTGAAACCTCATGCCTATGTTGAATTGCACATCGAGCAGGGGCCGGTGCTTGAGCGCGAAGCGACCACGATCGGCGCCGTCGAAAATCTGCAAGGGATTTCCTGGCAGCGCGTGACCATCGACGGCGTTGCCAATCATGCCGGCACGACGCCGATGGCGATGCGCTGCGATGCGGGCCTTGCTGCCGCGCGCGTCGGCCTGTTCCTGCGCGAGCACATCGCGCGATCAAACGCGCCGAGCGTTGCGACGATCGGAACCATGCGCTTCGAGCCGGACGCGATCAACGTCATCCCCTCGCGCGCGGTCTTTACCATCGACCTGCGCGACCCGGACGAGGATCGCCTGAGGGCGCTTGAAAGCGCGCTTTCCGGCTTTCTCGACCGGCTTGAGCAGGAAGAGCATGTGACCGTCTCTGTCGAGCGTCTCGCCCGGTTCGAGCCCGTCAGTTTCGACGGTGCGGTCGTCGCGGCGATTGAAGTTTCCGCGAAGGCCCGTGGGCTGAAGAGCCGGCGGATGACCTCCGGCGCCGGCCACGACGCCCAGATGATCGCGCGCATCGCGCCGGCGGCGATGATCTTCGTGCCGAGCCGCGACGGGATCAGCCACAATCCGCGCGAACACACGGATCCGGCAGACCTCGTCGCCGGTGCCAATGTCCTGCTCGACGTCGCCGTCCGGCTTGCAGGTAGCCCTTAGGGCGCCGGAAGGGGCCGGGTGCGACCTCCTTGGAGCGATCAAGATGCTGATGCGGCAGCAATTCCTCTCACACCGTCATGCTCGGGCTTGACCCGAGCATCCAGCCGGCACCTCTGTGTCAGCCTCGTATCGACAAGCCGGCTGCCTCCAATGTGGATGCTCGGGTCGAGCCCGAGCATGACGAAGAGATGGGCCATTGCGTAAAGAGTGCCGGAGCCCGCCGGGCGCCAGAAGGGGCGGGGTCGCCGCCCCTTCTGGCGTGGTCGTTATCCCCGAACGTCTGCCTCGCTGTCGACCGGCATATAGAGGTCGCCACCCTCACGATACTTGGCCGCCATCGCTTGAAAACCTTCCTTCTGCGCCTCGGCGCGGATGTCGTGCGAGATCCGCATCGAGCAGAATTTCGGCCCGCACATGGAGCAAAAATGCGCGACCTTGTGCGCCTCCTTCGGCAAGGTTTCGTCGTGGAAGGAGCGGGCGGTTTCCGGATCGAGCGACAGGTTGAACTGGTCCTCCCAGCGGAACTCGAAGCGGGCGCGCGACAGGGCGTCGTCGCGGGTGCGGGCCGCCGGGTGCCCCTTGGCGAGATCGGCGGCATGGGCCGCGATCTTGTAGGTGATGACGCCCACCTTGACGTCGTTGCGGTCGGGAAGCCCCAGATGTTCCTTCGGTGTCACATAGCAGAGCATGGCCGTTCCGAACCAGCCGATCATCGCGGCACCGATGCCCGAGGTGATGTGGTCGTAGCCGGGGGCGATGTCGGTCGTCAGGGGCCCAAGCGTATAGAACGGCGCCTCCCCACAGACAGCGAGCTGCTTGTCCATGTTTTCCTTGATCTTGTGCATCGGCACGTGGCCGGGGCCCTCGATCATCACCTGGCAGTCTTTCGCCCAGGCGATCTTCGTCAGCTCGCCCAGCGTTTCCAGTTCGGCAAATTGCGCCGCGTCATTGGCATCGGCGATCGAGCCCGGACGCAGGCCGTCGCCGAGCGAAAACGAGACGTCATAGGCGCGGCAGATGTCGCAGATCTCTTCGAAGTGCTCGTAGAGAAAGCTCTCCTTGTGGTGGTGCAGGCACCATTTCGCCATGATCGAGCCGCCGCGCGAGACGATGCCGGTGACCCGGTCGACGGTCAGCGGGATATAGTGCAGCCGGACACCGGCATGGATGGTGAAGTAATCGACCCCCTGTTCCGCCTGCTCGATCAGCGTATCGCGATAGACTTCCCATGTGAGATCCTCGGCGATGCCGTTGACCTTTTCCAGCGCCTGGTAGAGCGGCACGGTGCCGATCGGCACGGGCGAGTTGCGGATGATCCATTCGCGGATGTTGTGGATGTTGCGGCCGGTCGAAAGGTCCATCACCGTATCGGCGCCCCAGCGAGTGGCCCAGACCATCTTCTCCACTTCCTCGGCCATCGACGAAGTGACGGCGGAGTTGCCGATATTGGCATTGATCTTCACCAGGAAATTCCGGCCGATGATCATCGGTTCGGATTCTGGGTGGTTGATGTTGGCCGGCAGCACGGCGCGGCCGCTGGCAATCTCCTGGCGGACGAATTCGGGCGTGACGTGATCGGGGATATGGGCGCCAAAGCTTTCGCCGTCGCGTAGCGCGGCGCGTGCAGCGTCGCGGCCAAGGTTCTCGCGGATGGCGACGAACTCCATCTCGGGCGTGATGATGCCGGCCCGCGCATAGGCAAGCTGCGTCACCGCGCGCCGGCCGGTTGCGCGCAGCGGCGCGTGACGGAGGGGAAAGGTCGGCGTCAGCCGGTCGCCGGAGGCAAAGCCGTTGTCTTCCGGCCGCACGTCGCGCCCGTCATAGGCTTCGACATCGCCGCGAGCGATG
Source organism: Ensifer sp. 1H6 (assembly GCF_001976035.1). Lineage (NCBI taxonomy): Bacteria > Pseudomonadati > Pseudomonadota > Alphaproteobacteria > Hyphomicrobiales > Rhizobiaceae > Ensifer > Ensifer sp. 1H6. The sequence goes on from NZ_MOAI01000009.1 coordinate 167,841, forward strand.
ATCCAGTCGCGGCGCGGTCTTGGCAATCCATCCTCGATGCGGATGTTGGCATCTTCTACGGTGTAGGGACCGGAGGCGTCGTAGACGGTGACCGGCGGCTCGCCGACGTCGGGTGCAGGGTGATTTCGCGCATGGGAACGCGGATGTCGGGATGGATCGTGCCTGGCTTGTAGACCTTTTTCGAGGCGGGAAGCGGGCCTTTTGTGACCGAGAGTTCTGCGGGTTTGGTGGCAATATTCATGATGAGGCTCCAAGTTTGCGGTTGGAGACCCAGTTCTGAAGCCGGAAGGAAAAGACATGTTTGCCTGAAATTCCGCGCGAATGACGGAATCGTGGCGTCAATGTCTGCACCGTCCCTACGCCAGTATGAACTGGATCAGGTTCAACGGGTCACTGCGCCTCGGTCGGCAAAGCCGATCCGCCCAGCAGTATCTCAGCCCCTTGACGGGACCCCCCTGGTGAATGCCTAGAGATAGCCATCGATCCGGATGCGCCGTCAAGCGTTAATCCGAAGGTTGCGTGTCAGGCCTGTTGATTGCCCGGTAGAGCGTTTCCGGATGAGACGAAGCCGCGGGCACGCTCGTTCTTTTCGTTTTTACGCATTTCCTGACGGAAAACCGCTCCGCACTTTTCCTGGAAATGCGCTAGCGGCCGGACTTCTCTGATCCCCGGCGATCGGCATAATCCGCACGGTTGATGCCGTGCCGCTGCAGCTTGTCATAGAAGGTCTTGCGCGGAATGCCGAGCGCTTCGATCGTCGCCTTGACGTCGCCGTGCTGCGCCCGCAGCGCTTCTTTCAGAATTTCCGCCTCGTAGCGCTCGATCCGCTCGGGCAGGCCGGCACTGGTCGGCGCGGCGGCAATCGGTTGGCCGAGCGAACCTTCGACGCCAAGGGCGACGCGCTCGGCGAAGTGCGAGAGCTCGCGCACATTGCCCGGCCAGGAATGAGACCTCAGATAGTGGCTGACGGCCAGCGAAAGCGTCGGCACGTCGCGCTTGAAACGCTCGGCTGCCCGCGTCAGGAAATGCGAGAAGAGAAGGGGGATATCGTCCCGGCGTTCGCGCAGCGGCGGGATCGACAGGGTGACGACGTTCAGCCGGAAATAGAGATCCTCGCGAAAATCGCCCCGCTGGGCCGGGTCGCCGAGGTCGATCTTGGCCGCGGCGATGACCCGAATATCGACGGGGCGCACGATATTGGTGCCAAGCGGCGTGATCTCACGGGCTTCAAGCACTCGCAGCATCTTGACCTGCGTTGCCGGCGGCATCGCCTCGATCTCATCGAGGAAAAGCGTGCCGCCGCTCGCATGCTCGATACGGCCGACGCGCTTCTTCAGTGCACCGGTGAAGGCGCCGGGCTCGTGGCCGAAAAGCTCGCTCTCGATTACCGTTTCCGGCAGTGCGCCGCAGTTCAGCGCCACGAAGTTGCCGTTGCGGCGCCGGCTCCAATTGTGCAGCAGCGTCGCCACCACCTCCTTGCCGCTGCCGGTTTCGCCGGCAACAAGCACATCCACGTCGGTGTCGGCGATATGCCGCAAGGTCTGGCGCAGCCGTTCCATGACCGGTGTCTGGCCAATCAGCGGCAGGCTCTCACCGGCGACTTCGGCTGCGCGTTTCAGCGCGCGGTTTTCCATCACCAGCCGGCGTTTTTCCAAGGCGCGGCGTGCGCTCTGCACCAGACGGTCGGCGGCAAAGGGTTTCGGGATGAAATCATAGACGCCGTCCTTAATGGCCTGAACGGCCATCGGGATATCGCCGTGGCCGGTGACCAGAATGACGGGCAGGTCGGGGTCGAAATCGGCGATCCGGCGAAACAGCGTGAGGCCGTCGATCCCGGGCATGCGGATATCGCTGATGACGATCCCGCTAAAATCCGGGTTGAGGATTGCGAGCGCTTCCGCCGCGCCGGGAAAGGCGGAGACCGCGAGGCCGGCAAGCTCCAGCGTCTGCTTCATCGCCCGCCTGAGTTCGCTGTCGTCGTCGACGAGGCATACGGATTGCTGCATCGCTCAGGCCCTCTTCAAACGCACGGTGAAGACGGTGCCCTCAGGGCTGGTCTTGACCTCGATGTCGCCGCCATAGTCGGCGACAATCTCCTTGGAGATGGCAAGGCCGAGACCGAGACCTTCATCCTTGGAGGTGTTGAACGGCGTGAAAAGGTCTTCGAGGATATCGGGCCGAATGCCCGGACCATTGTCGGCGACAACAAGCGAAACTGTTTCGGAGGGGCCTAACTCGCACCGCACACGGATCTCAGCGTCTGCCCGATCACCGAGGGCTTCCAGGGCATTCTGCAACAGGTTGATCAGCACCTGTTCCAAGCGGATGCGATTGCCGAGCACGCTGAGGCCGTTATCAGGCAGGTCGATGACGATCGCGTCCATGCGGCCGGCAAAGCGGCTGCGCAGCAGCATTCGAGCGCCTTCGATCACCTCCCGCATCGCCGTCGGTTCGGCGACGAAACGGCCCTTGCGCGCAAAGCTGCGCAGTTCGTCGGTGATGGTGCCGACCCGCTCGGTCAGCGCAGCGATGCTTTCGAGATTTTCGACGGCGGTTTCTTTTTGGCCGCGGTCGAGGAAGGTGCGCGCATTGTCGGCATAGGCGCGGATGGTTGCGACCGGCTGATTGATCTCGTGGGCAACGCCCGCCGCCACCTGTCCGAGGATTGCCAGGCGGTTGGCCTGGACCAGTTCCTGCTGCACCGCCTGCAGCCTCTCGCCCGTGCGCCTGTGGTCGGCGATCTCGGTTTCGAGGTGATCGCGGGCGAGGCTTAGGTCCTGTGTGCGCTCGGCCACTCGGCGTTCCAACTCATCGCGCGCGGCGCGTTCGTTGGCCGCGACCTGCGTCAAAGCCTGGCGCCGGCGAAGAAGGAATGCGGCAAGCGCCAGCAGCGGCACGATAACGGCAAGGGCCAGCAGCCTTGCCTCGCGGCTCGCGGCGCCAAGGGCTGCGTCTAGCGGTGCCAATTGCTCCAGCCGCCAGCTGGTCGAGGGAACCATGGTCTCGACCCTGAGGTATTGCCGCTCGCTGCTGCCGGGCAGAAGCGCTGTCAGCACGCTCGATCCATTGCTCGTTGGCTCGATCCGGCGGAACGGTAGCGGCAGCAGGGAGGCATCGCCGAACTGCAGGCTGTCGCGGATGGCGGCGAGGCGATCCCCGGGGATGGTACGGGTCGTCATGAAGCGCCAGGACGGGAAGCTGGTGATCAGCACGATGCCGCGCCGGTCGGTGACATAGACCGGCTTGCCGGAGGCGAGCCAATCGGCCTCGACCCCGCCGAATTCGAGCTTGGCGACCACGACGCCAACCGGGCCGTCAGGCCCGTCGACACGTCTTGATATGTAGAGGCCTGGCCGCTTGCTGACGGTGCCCATGGCGAAATGCTCGGCCTTGCCATCGCGCATCGCCAGCCGGAAATATTCGCGGAAAGCGTAGTCATTGCCGACGAAGCTGGTTGGCTCGCGCCAGTTGCTGGCAGCCACCGCCACGCCGTCGAGGCCAATCGCGTAGATCACCGCCGCATCCGTATTGGCGGCCAGCGCCTCGAGCTTTTGATTGAGCCGCTGCAACGGCTGGTCGCCACCCTTCTCAAGCGCCGTCTTCACCTCTACATCGTCTGCCAGTACCAGAGGCAGCGCGCGCTGCCGCTCCAGCACTGCCCTCAGCAGCGAGGCCTTGAGATTGGCATCGATGCGGCTCTGGATGTCGACGGTTTCAAGCGCCTTGTTTCGCCCATATTCGCCGGCGAAAAAAAGCCCCGCTGCCAGCAACACCAACGCTAGCGCGGCAAAAATCAGCCAGGCGCGGCGCATGTGCCGGTCGAGATCCTCTGGATTGATAGGGCTGGGCGCGGGCATGGACATGGCGGAATTGTGCATTATTCCGCGCAAGTTTCCAGATGATCTGTGCGGATATCCGCTCAAATATTCGTGTGCGTGATCCAAGATTCTCGAAAAAGTGGCGATATTTCAATGGCCTGATCAGCTGTGCTGCGATCTGGCACGCCCATTGCAGATGACATCCTCATGACAGCCCGAGCTGTCGCGCTTCGGAAATAGGGCCTGGGAGGCCCGGCATGACGCCGGACTGGGCCTAAGTGGAGGATATCATGATTATCGACCAATCCGCGGAACCGCGCGGCAAGACACCTTTCTATCGTCATCTCTATGTCCAGGTTCTGGCGGCCATCGCCGCAGGCATCCTGCTCGGCCATTTCTACCCGGAGGTCGGCACGCAGCTTAAGCCGCTAGGCGATGCCTTCATCCGCCTGGTGAAGATGATTATTGCCCCGGTCATCTTCCTGACCGTCGCCACCGGCATTGCCGGCATGACCGATCTCGCCAAGGTCGGGCGGGTCGCCGGCAAGGCGATGATCTACTTCCTGACCTTCTCGACGCTCGCGCTCATCATCGGCCTGATCGTGGCCAATGTGGTGCAGCCCGGCGCCGGCATGCACATCGACCCCGCGTCGCTCGACGTCAAGGCGGTCACCTCCTACGCCGAGAAGGCGCATGAGCAGTCGATCACCGGCTTCCTGATGAACATCATTCCGACCACGCTCGTCGGCGCATTTGCCGAGGGCGATATCCTGCAGGTGCTGTTCATCTCCGTCCTGTTCGGCCTGGCCCTCGCCATGGTCGGCAAGAAGGCGGAGCCCGTCGTCGACTTCCTGCACGCGCTGACGCTGCCGATCTTCAAGCTGGTCGCGATCCTGATGAAGGCGGCGCCGATTGGTGCGTTCGGCGCCATGGCCTTCACCATCGGCAAATATGGCGTCGCTTCGATCGCCAATCTCGCCATGCTGATCGGCACATTCTATTTGACCTCGCTGCTCTTCGTCTTCGTCGTGCTCGGCGCGGTTGCCCGCTACAACGGCTTCTCGATCGTCGCTCTCATCCGCTACATCAAGGAAGAGCTGCTGCTCGTTCTCGGTACATCCTCTTCGGAAGCGGCGCTGCCGGGACTGATGAGCAAGATGGAAAAGGCCGGTTGCAAGCGCTCGGTTGTCGGGCTGGTCATTCCGACCGGCTATTCCTTCAACCTCGACGGCACCAACATCTACATGACGCTCGCCGCACTCTTTATTGCCCAGGCGACCGACATTCCGCTGTCGCTCGGCGACCAGGTGCTGCTGCTGCTCGTGGCGATGCTGAGCTCCAAGGGTGCAGCCGGCATTACCGGCGCCGGCTTCATCACGCTTGCCGCCACGCTTTCGGTCGTGCCGGCGGTGCCGGTAGCCGGCATGGCGCTGATCCTCGGCATCGACCGCTTCATGTCGGAGTGCCGGGCACTGACCAACTTTGTCGGCAACGCGGTTGCGACCATCGTGGTCGCCAAGTGGGAAGGCGAACTGGATGAGACCCAGCTTGCCGCAACCCTTGGCGGCCGGGCGCTGCCGGAAAGCCCGGTTCCGGGTCTTCAGCCAGCCGAATAAAGCTGCCTCCTAGGGCAAGACCGCATCTCGGTGCGGCAAGGCGTGGTCCACTTTCCGGTGGGCCACGCCTTTTTCTTTTGTGGCCTCGCCCCGTGGCGTTTCCGCACTAGGTCATAGGCTGGTGGCTTGCCCTCGGCTCTCCAGCGATCTTGTGATTTTCTCATTTTCCTCACTTTACTGTACCGTCTGGACGGTATAGTAATTTGCCATCACTGATCGAAGCACAGCGTTTTCTGGGGAGGAGACGAGAATGCATTGGACGAAGTGTGTGAAGGCGGCCGCCTTGGCCACCGCGGCGTTTGCCGCATTTCCAGCGGCTGCGGCCGAAGTATCGATTTTCTGCAGCTCGGCCGGCGCGGAGCTCGAGCTCTGCCAGTCGGCCTCCGAGGCCTGGGCCAAGGAAACCGGCAATACTGTCAAGATCAACAAGATGCCGGCCAATTGGGGCGAGGCGCTGCCGCTCTACCAGCAGCTGCTCGCCGGAAAATCCGGCGACGTCGATGTCCTGACCCTCGACAATATCTGGGTCGGAACGCTCGCATCGCACCTCGTCGATCTCCGGCAGAAGGTGCCTGCCGACGAAGTTTCCAGCCATTTTGAATCGTCTCTTGCCGATGCGACCATCAATGGCCAGTTGCTGGCAATGCCGTGGTTCGTCGACGCCGGCCTGATGTTCTATCGCAAGGACCTTCTGGAGAAGTACGGCAAGGCCGAGCCGAAGACCTGGCGGGAGCTCACCGAGACGGCGAAGCTCATCCAGGACAAGGAGCGGGCATCGGGCAGTCCCGACATGTGGGGCTATGTCTGGCAGGGGCGGGCCTATGAAGGGCTGACCTGCGACGCGCTCGAATGGGTGGCATCCTACGGCGGCGGAACCTTCATTTCGCCCGAGGGCGAGATCACAGCCAACAATCCGAAGGCGGCCGAAGCGCTCGATATTGCCCGATCCTGGATCGGGGGGATCAGCCCGGAAGGCGTGTTGAACTACGACGAAGAAGGCTCGCGCGGCGTGTTCGAAGCCGGGAACGCGGTCTTCCATCGCAATTGGAGCTATGTCTGGGGCACGACGCAGGCCGACGGATCGTCGCTGCGCGGTAAGGTCGGCGTCATGGCGCTTCCGGTTGGGGCTGAAGGCGGCAAGTCGAGCGGATGTTACGGGGCGGGTCTTCTCGGTGTGTCGAAATACGCCGACGATGTAGACGCTGCCGTCAGCCTGGTGCGCTATCTCACCGGCGCCAAGGAACAGAAGCGCCGCGCGCTCCAGGCCTATAGCCCGACACTGAAGGCGCTCTACGAAGACAAGGACGTTCTGGCGGCCAATCCTTCGCTGCAGTTTGCCGAGAAGGCCTATGCCGAAAGCGCCTCGCGTCCGTCGCAGGTCACCGGCGCGTCCTACAACCGGGTGTCCCAGCGGATCTTCAATGGTGTGCACAATGTGCTGAGCGGCAAGGAAAGCGCGGACGATGCCCTGGCGAAGGTTGCGAGCGACCTGGAACGTCTAAAGGCGCGGGGCTGGTAAGCCCCCGCCTATTTCCCACCGATCGAGGACATCACCCGTGAACATTGCGATAGCACCGTGCTGCTGGGGCGTTTACTGGCCCGAAGGCAACGAAATCAACTGGACCGACTATCTCGACCGCATCAAGGCGGCCGGTTACCGGCACACCGAACTTGGACCCTACGGCTTCTTTGCCACGGATCCAGAGGTGCTTTCATCCGAGCTTGGCAGCCGCGGCCTTTCGGTCGTCGCGGCGGCCCATGTCCACACACTCGCCGATCCCGCCTCCTGGCCGGTCCTTAAGGAAAAGACGCAAGCGATCTGTCGGCTGCTGTCTGAGGTCGGCGCGACGCATTTCATCCTGATGGACGAGTCGGAGTTCTATCCGAAAGACAGGATGGGCGTGGTCGATGAAGCAGGCTGGCGCTCCGTCGTCGAGCAGACCACGGGCGCTGCACGCATCGCCCGCTCGCACGGGCTGGAGTTCAGCTTTCACCCGCATGTGGGCACCTGCGTCGAGCTCGAACCGCAGATCGAGCGCCTGCTTGCCGAGACGGAGCCAGGCCTTGTCGGGCTCTGCCTCGATACCGGTCACCACGCCTATTGGAAGGCCGATCCGACTGATTTCCTTGTCCGTCACCGGGATCGGATCAACGCCATCCACCTGAAAAACGTCGATGGCGCCTATCGTGAACGGGTTCTGGCCGAAGGCATCCACAGCGACCGCGCCTTCGAAGAGGGTATCATGACCGACCTCGATCGCGGCGTCGTCGACATTGCCGCTTTCGTCGATGCGCTGCGGCAGACGGGCTACGATGGCCCGCTCGTGGTCGAGCAGGATCTTGCGCGCGGCCATCTCGACACGCCGGAAACCATCGCCGAACGGAATTTCCGCTTCGTTTCCGAGCTTTTGGCTGAGCGGGCAAAGGCATGAAGGTCGAAATCCACGATACGCCGCTATCGATCGGAGAGCATCTGGCGGAGCGGATCATCGATGGCATCCGGGCGCGAGGTTCCGAAGGCCGTGCTTATGTGCTCGGCTGTCCGGGCGGGCGCAGCCCCATGCCGGTCTACGAGGCGATCGGCCGGCGGCTGAAGGTTGAGCCGATCGATTGCTCGCGGCTGGTCATCGTCATGATGGACGAATACTTGCAGGCCAGCGGCGGCGACCGTCTGACGCCACCGCCTTCATCGGTGCATTTCTCCTGCCGCGGGTTCGGCGAGCGTGAGATTGTCGGGCGGATCAACGCTGGCCTACCTGCCGAACTTCGCATTCCTCGGGCAAACTTCTGGATGCCGGACCCAAGCAATCCCGACGACTATGATGCCCGCATCGCCGCTGTCGGCGGCATCGATCTTTTTCTGCTCGCTTCCGGCGCCGGCGACGGTCACATCGCGTTCAACCCGCCAGGCTCGGCGCGCGATAGCCGGACGCGGGTGGTCGCTCTAGCCGAGCAGACGCGGCGCGACAATCTCGCGACCTTCCCCGACTTTCGCTGCATCGACGAAGTACCGTCGCACGGCGTGACCATCGGTATCGCCTCGATTGCGGAGCTGTCGAAATCCGTAGCGATGATCGCCTGGGGCGAGGGCAAACGCCACGCCTGCGAACGCATGAGCGGCGCCACGGCCTATGACGCCACTTGGCCGGCGACGATTGCCGCCGAATGCCGGGCCGCCGAATTGCACATCGATGCCGCGGCGGCCGGTCGATTGGGAGCGCGCCCGTGAGCCAGCACGCGATCGGCATCGATGTCGGCGGGACGAAGACCAAGGCTTGCCTCGTGCGTCTGGCCGACGGTGCCGTTATCACTGAGCGCACGGCCGCGACGCCCTGCCAGCAAGGCGGCCGTGCAGTCCTCGAACTGGTCGGGGTGCTCGCCGAGGCCATGGAGGCCGAAAGCAGCGCACGCAAGCTCGATACCGCAGGCCTCGGCCTTTGCCTGCCGGAACTCGTGACCGGCGCCGGCGAACCGGCATCGGCCTGGAATTTCGATTGGCGCGATCTCGACTACCGCCAGCATCTCAGCCGCTTCGGTGTTGTTCATATCGACAGCGATGTACGGGCCGCGGCCTACGCCGAAGGCTGGATCGGAGCTGGCGTCGATGCGGATCCCTTCGTTTATGTGACGATTTCGACCGGCCTGTCGCATTCGCTGGTGATCGGCGGCACCCCCTATGCCGGCGCCCGCGGCTTTGCCATCCATTTTTCCGGTAGCGACCTCGTGGCGTTTGGCGGCGAAGATCAGGACCTTCAGGTACGCCACAATCTTGAGCTTTTCGCCAGCGGCAAGGCGCTCGGCGAGCGCTACGGCAAACTCATCGACCGTCCGGGGACGACCGCGCTGCAGCTCTTCGAAGCGGAAGCACACGATCCGAGGGCGGCCACGATGGTCGGCGACGCGCTTTTGTCGCTTGCCTCCTATCTCGGGCAGCTCGTCAACACACTCGACCCTGAAATCCTGATCCTTGGCGGCGGTATCGGCGGCGACCCTTCGGTCAACGAGCGCCTTGCTAGCCTGACGCGCCCATTCATCTGGGCCGATGGCGCCCGGGATCTTCCCATTATCAGAAGCGTCCTTGGCGACACGGCCTGCGCGGTCGGCGTGGCGGCGCTTGCAAACAAAGCTCGCAAACAGGCGGTGCGCATATGAGTGGAATTGACCTAACCGATGTCGTCAAGCGCTTCGGCGCGCTGACCGTGATCGACAAAGTCAACCTGAAGGTTGGCGAAGGAGAGTTCGTGGTGTTCGTCGGCCCGTCGGGCTGCGGCAAGTCGACCTTGCTGCGGATGATTGCCGGGCTCGAGGAGATTTCCGACGGCGAACTGCAGATCGGCGGCAGGCGCATGAACGAAACGCCGCCGGCCGAGCGCGGCATCGCCATGGTGTTCCAGTCCTACGCGCTCTATCCGCACATGAGCGTCGAGCGCAACCTCGGCTTCGCGCTGGAGACAGCGCGACTGGGCGCCGGCGAAATCAAGGAGCGGGTCAGCAAGGTCGCGCGCTTTCTCAAGATCGAACATCTGCTGCACCGTCGACCCGCCCAGCTCTCCGGCGGGCAGCAGCAGCGGGTCGCCATCGGCCGTGCGCTGGTGCGTTCGCAAAAGCTCTTTCTCTTCGACGAGCCGCTCTCCAACCTAGATGCCGATCTGCGCATGGAAATGCGCGTCGAAATCGCGCGTATTCACCGCGAGCTCAAGGCCACCACCGTCTATGTCACCCACGACCAGCTCGAGGCAATGACGCTTGCCGATCGCATCGTCGTCCTGAAGGACGGCCGGATTGCCCAGGTCGGCACGCCGATGGAACTTTATGAGCGGCCGGCGAGCAAATTCGTCGCCAGCTTCATCGGCGCACCGCGGATGAATTTTCTGCCGGGCACGTTGCATCGCGAGACAAGCGCGAGCCGGCTGGAGGTCATGGGGGGCACCCATACGCTCGGCCGTATCGACTATGACGGCGAGATCAGCATCGGCCTGCGGCCCGAGGATCTGATCCTTGGCGGCGGCGAGGTGCAGATCCCGGCGCAGGTGCTGCTCGTCGAGCCGCTCGGTGGCGAGGCATTGGTGCACGCGCGTGTCGGCGATGGCCAGATGCTGGTGATGAAGGTGCAGGGCAAGCCGGATCTCCGGCCGAATGCCGACATCACCATCGGCTGGATGCAGTCGAAGGCGCATCTGTTCGGGGTCGACGAAAGTGCGCTTCGCGCTGCGGAGGCTTGAGACGATGACGTCAGGGGCAGTAATAAGATCTCTCGGATTGCGGCAGGCCCGCGCCCGCACCGCCTGGTGGTTTCTGGCGCCGAGCCTGTTGGTGCTGACCGCCGTCGCCCTCTGGCCGCTCGGGCGCACCTTTGTCTTTTCCTTCACCGACGCGCTGCTGACGGAGCCGGACTTCTACAGTTACATCGGCTTCGACAACTATCGGGCGCTGTTCGAAGATCCGCTGTGGTGGCAATCCGTCCGCAATACGCTGTATTTCACCGTCATTTCGGTGTCGATCGAGACCGTTCTCGGGCTGACGATCGCGCTCCTTCTCAACTCCCACATCGCCGGGCGCGGCGCCATGCGGGCGATCATCCTGATCCCCTGGTCGATCCCGGTCGTGGTCAGCGCCCGCATGTGGCAGTGGATGCTGCATGACCAGTTCGGCATCGTGAACCACGTGCTGAAGATGGCCGGTTTCATCGACAGCGGCATCGCCTGGACTGCCAATGCCTCCCTGGTCATGCCGGTGATCATCGCCGTCGATGTCTGGATCACCACGCCCTTCATGGTGCTTTTGATCCTGGCGGGTTTGCAGATGCTACCGCGCGGCATCTACGAGGTCGCCGCGATCGACGGCGTGCCGGCATGGAAGCAGTTCACCTCGCTGACGCTGCCGCTACTGGCGCCAAGCATTGCAGTTGCCGTGCTCTTTCGCCTGCTCGATGCGCTGCGCATGTTCGACCTGAGCTTCGTGCTTTCCTCCAACAGCGACGACACCAAGACGGTGTCGATCTATGCCCGCGAGGTCCTCGTCAATTTCCAGGACATGGGGGTGGGCTCGGCTGCTAGTACCGCCGTCTTCCTGATGATCGCCGTCGTGACAGCGATCTACGTCACCGTCTTCCGTCTCAACCGCCGTCTGCTGGGAGTTTGACATGGTCAGAAGCAACGCCCGCAAACGCCTGCACAGGATCGCGATATACAGCCTCTTCGGCGTCGTCGCGCTCTACACGCTGTTTCCGTTCTATTGGATGATCGCCTCATCGCTGAGATCAGGTCAGGCGATCTTCGACGTGACGTTCTTCCCGGACCTGAAGTTCAACAATTATGCGGCGATCCTGTCGGACGGCGTTTTCCTGCGCAGCCTCTTGAATTCGCTGGTCGTCGCTTTCTCGGTCGTCGCACTCTCGCTGGTGCTGGCGATTGCGGCCGCCTATGCGCTCGGCCGGATCGACTTTCGCGGTCGTTCGCCGATCATGCTGCTGGTGCTCGCGGTCTCGATGTTCCCGCAGATCGCGCTTCTGTCCGGCCTGTTCGAGATGATCCGCTGGCTCGGGCTCTACAACACGGTCGGTTCGCTGATCTTCTCCTACATGATCTTCACGCTGCCGTTCAACATCTGGGTGCTGACCACGTTCATGCGCGATTTGCCGAAACAGATCGAGGAGGCGGCGATCATGGACGGCTGCTCGCCCTTGCGGATCGTGCGCTGCATCTTCCTGCCGATGATGGGGCCGGCACTGATCTCGACGGGACTGCTGGCCTTCATCGCCTCGTGGAACGAGTTCATGTTCGCGCTGACCTTCATCCTGACGGACGAGAACCGCACCGTGCCGGTGGCGATCGCCCTGATCTCGGGCTCCAGCCGGTACGAATTCCCCTATGGCGCGATCATGGCGGCATCGACGATCGTCACCGTGCCATTGGTCATCCTCGCTCTCATCTTCCAGAAACATATCGTCTCCGGCCTGACGGCCGGTGCGGTCAAAGGTTGAATTGTTGCCTCGTTCGTGAGGCGGAAAGGTTGCTTTCATGCGTGTCGTTCGCGTTGGTTTGATCGGGCTTGGCGAAGTCAGCCAGCTCATGCATCTGCCGATCCTTTCGGATCACCGGAACTTGTTTGAAATTGCTGGCGTCTACGACGTCTCGCCGAGCCTGACGGCCTATTGTTCGGCGCGCTACCCCGGTGCAAAGCCGTTCGAGACGGTAGAGGCGCTCGTCTCTTCCCCCGACATCGATGCCGTTTTCATTTTGACGCCGGACCAGACGCACAGCTTCTATCTCGAACTGGCGCTCAAAGCCGGCAAGCATGTCTTCCTGGAAAAGCCGGCCTGCCTCACGCTCGGTGAGATCGACGCGGTCGCGCCGCTCGCCAAGGCCACCGACAAGCTGCTGTTCGTCGCCTATATGCGCCGCTATTCGCCGAGCTTCCTTCGCGCCAAGGCAATGATGCCGAAGCCGGAAGAGCTCCGTTACGTCCGCGTGCGCGATATCATCTGCGAGGGCCCGTTCTTCATCAAACAGACCCGTAACATCTTCTACCCAACCGATCTGGACGCCGCGTTCCTCGCCGAAACCCGCGCGCAGACGTCGGCGCTCCTGAAGCAGGTCGTCGGGGAGGATGCGCCCGCCGACCTCATGCGCGCCTATCAGGTCCTGACCGGGCTGTCGTCCCACAGCCTTTCGGCGATGCGCGAACTGATCGGGCTGCCGAAGCGGGTGATCGCGGCCCATCACAAGGCCAATGGGGAATCCATCGTCGCGCTTTTCGACTATGGCCATTTCACCGCGATCTACGAGGCGATGATCGACAACGTTGCCCGCTTCGACGCGCGCATCGAGGTGCTGTCCGACCGGCGGCAACTGCGTGTCAGCTACGACACGCCCTATATCCGCAACCTGCCGACCTCGCTGGAGGTGATCGATTCGACCGACACCGAGACGGAGACAAGGGTCTTCGGTCCTGATTATACCGACCCCTTCGCGCTCGAATTGCGCGCCTTCCACGATCATCTGGTCAAGGGCACGCAGCCGAAAACCACGCTCGACGATTCACGCAACGATCTGGCGCTGATGGCCGAGATCGTCGATCGCCTGCGGGAGAGTTCAGGGATATAGCGTGCGCAGATCTTTCAACACTGGATTGTACCGACATGGCAAAACGTGAAAGCGCACGGGACCGTATTTTGACTGCCGCCGAGGCGATCGTCGTGGGCAAGGGCGTTTCCTCGCTCACCTTCGACGAGGTCGCGGAGCAGACGGGCCTGAGCAAGGGCGGTATCCTCTATCATTTCGCCAGCAAGGACGCCCTTGTGCGCGCCATGGTCGAACGGTTCGTCTACCGCTTCGAGACCGGTCTTGCCGGCATCGAGCATGAGGACGAGGATCCGCACGGCCGCTACACACGAGCCTATGTCGGCGCGACGCTTGGGGAAGCCGCAAGTACCGGCGAGCAATACGACCGCCTCGGCGCCAGCATCACGGCGGCGCTCTCCAACTTTCCCGATCTGCTTGAGATCGTGCGCGAGCAGAACATCCGCTGCCAGGCAGCGGTCGAAGAAGACGGTCTGGATCCGGTCGACGCCACGATCATCCGCCTTGCCGTCGAGGGCCTGTGGATGGCGGAGGTTTTCAACGTCATGCATCTCGACCCGGAAATGAAGCGCAAGGTCACCGCCCGCCTGATCGAGCGGACGCGCGCGCCATCAACCTGAAAATAACGCGCGACGACGCGCCCGCAGCCAAGGAGTTACCGATGGGCTACAAGCCTTCACCGCGTCCCGTATTCGACCGCGCCAGCCATATTCCCTATGCCGGCGTCACCCGGCACCTCTGGGGCGAGGAGAATGCCGGCCTCGTCGACGACTGGATTTATGCATCCACCGACAGCATCCACCAGATCGTCTTCGGCATGCAGCCCGGCGGCTGCTTCAAGCATACCGACGCCTTCCGGACGATTTTTGGCGCCGATGAAGTGCTTTATGTGCTGAGCGGTACGCTTGGTCTCGCCAATCCCGAAACAGGGGAGTTCTGCATCGCGCAAAAGGGCGAGGCGCTGTTCTTCCGCAAGGATACCTGGCACCATGGCTTCAACCTCGGCAATGACCAGGTCCGGGTGCTGGAATTCTTTGCGCCACCGCCGGCAAAGGGCACGTCCGGTCCCTATGCCCGCACCAAGCCCTATCTCGAGCTTGCTCAGTCGCGTTACAGCCAGGGCGAGTTTTTCGGCCGCTGGCCGATGGAGGCGCAAGCCCACCGCGACGCGCGCACCATCCATCCGATGCGCGATGCCGATCTGCTGTGGAGCCTGGACCAGGCGACGCAAGGCGCCTTTACCGGCCTTTATTGCGCCACCGATCAGCTAACTGTCGGAAAGACGACGCTGCTTGCCGGCAAGCGCACCGGCGTCGAGCGCCACAAGGGCGACGAATGCCTCTACGTCGTTTCCGGAACGCTCAACATTCACGTGCCCGACGCGGAAGGCCAGGCCTGGTTCGAGCTCAATCCGCGCGACGGGTTCTATATTCCGGCCGGTACCGATCACCAATATTACAACATGTCGGGCGAGCAGGTGGAGTTCGTCTTCGGCGTAGCGCCGGACTTCTGAGAGCGTCTCTACACTGGCGTTGGCGGCGTCGACTTACCCTTTGCGTTGGGCCGGCGCCGCGTCCGTCGCGCCGGCATTCATGCGGGCAATGAACTCGCGCAGCATCGGCACGCGCCGCGGCCGGAAACTTTCGTCCGTCGGCCTTATCTCGGCGATGCGATCGATACGAAACTTGCGGAAATCCTCACGCAGGCAGCACCAGCCGAGCAGCACCAGCACATTTTCGAGATAGACGATGCCGAGCGGCAGCACGCGCCTTTCGCTATGCTGGCCCCCGGCGTCGACATAGTCGATGACGATTGCCCGCTCCTGCCAGCAGGCCTCGCGAAGCAGCCCGACGTCGATATCCGGCGCCTGCCTGTGCTCGAAACGGTGAACCTGCGAGACGGCATGGACCGTCTGCTGCTGCAATCGGTCGGGCAGGGTGGCGATAATCTTCGAGAGCACGGCCTCGGCCGCCTTCGCCAATTCCGGTTCGCCCATGTGGCGAACTTCGCCTAGCCCCAGCACCAGGGCTTCGATTTCAAGGCGCGTGAACGTCTGGGGCGGGAGGGCGATATCTTCGGTGAGGCGATAACCAAAACCGCGCTCGCCGTCGATGACGGCACCGGCGGCGCGCAGGCTGTCGATATCGCGGTAGAGCGAGCGCTGCGACACGCCGGTTTCCTCGGCGAGCCTGGCTGCCGTCACCGGCGGTGGCAGGCTGCGAAGGGCCTGGAGAAGACGAAACAAACGATCGCTGCGCGCCATGAGCCTACTGACGAAAATTGACAGTTGGGTCGTTTTATAAAGAGCCCAGACAGAAACCGCAATCCGAGGACTTTCCATGTTGACGCTCTATCACGCCCCGCGCTCCCGCTCTTCGCGCATCATCACTTTGCTTCGCGAACTGGATGCGCTCGACAAGGTGAACATCGAAATCGTCGGCATCACCCGCGGCGACGGCAGCGGGGCCAAGGATCCGAAAAACCCGCACCCGGAAGGCAAGGTGCCGCTGCTTGTGCACGATGGCGTCGTCATTTGGGAAAGCATCGCCATCATCCAGTATCTGACCGATCTTTTCCCGGCCAAGAAACTGGCGCCGCTTCCCGGCGATCCCAAGCGCGGTCGTTATCTGAGCTGGCTTGCCTGGTACGCCGGCGTCGTCGAGCCGGTGCTGATCGTCGAAGCGGCGGGGCTCTCGCATCCCTATCTGCAGTTCACGTTCCGCAGTTCCGCCGAAATGGCGCATCAATTGGAGACGGCGCTCACGGCCAGCCCCTATCTGATGGGTGACCAGTTCTCCGCTGCCGACCTGCTGCTCTATTCACCGTTTGCATGGTTCCCGGAAGCGACGCCTGACGTGCCTGCCGTCAAAGCCTGGATCGAGCGCTGCGCGGCGCGGCCGGCCGTGCAATGGGCGGCAGAATTCGATGCATCGTCGCTCGCTGCGGCATAGGCACGAAATCGGTTTGAGAGTCGATACAATGAAGTGCCGCGCGTCATCGTTGGCGCGCGGCACTTCATTGTTTGAATTTTCAGCTTAGCTTTGGCTCGCGGACCGTCCCGCCTCGCGGCGTTTCACGGATGAGATCGGTCGGGGCGAGAAGGTCAACGTACCGGTCAGGCTTTGCCCTTGCTCGACGACTGCTAGACCGCCGAGGCCGGCCAGGTGATGACCATTCGGCAGGTGCGTCATCGGTTCGAAGCAGAAGAAGTCTGCGTCCGTAGGCGAATAGAGCATGAAATGACCGAAGACCGGCTGAGCGTCGATTTCAAGGTAGAGGTCGTGTTCCGGCCACTCGATCACGGCCTTGCCGTCCCATCCCTCATAGGCGTTGTTCAGCCATCGGCGCGGCAAGAGATTGCCCCGCTCGAACTCAAGAGTGTGCGGTATCGGCCCGGGCCGGTCGGGCAGGTGACCTTCTCTTTCCGTCCAGAACCGTTCGGCCTTCGCGATCAGCCGTGTGCTGGCGGTTTTCGGGAAGAAGGGATGGTGGCCGAGGCCGATGGGCAGAGCGAAGCCCGACCTGTTGGCGACGGAAAGCGTGACGGTCAGGCGGTCATCTTCAACAGTGAAACGCTGAACGGCTTCATAGGCATAGGGATTGGGGGCAACAGCCTCGTGCGCATAGCGCAGGCATGCTTCGGTTTCGCTGTGCGAGACGACCTGCCATGCCGCCAGCCAACCGTCGCCATGCAGATAACAGGGGTCGCTGGCGTTGCGAGCTAGGACGAAGCGATTGGCTGAGAAGGTGAAGCTGTTGCCCTCCAACCGGTTGCCGAAGGGAACGAGCGGAAAGCTTGCCTCCTGACCGTGGCGCTGCGAGCCAAGCCCGCCAGTCGAGGTGGCTTGGAAGATCGGCACGTCGCGATAGGAGCCTGCCAGAATTGAACCGCCGAAGCGGCTCAATTCGATCGAAAGCTCTCCGTCGCGAAGCTGCAGGACGTCCGAGGACATGCGGCTGCTAAACGCGTCGGCCAACGGCGGACGAGCGCAGGTTGTCGAGCAGAACGGCCAGCAGCAGGATGAAGCCGCGCACGACATACTGGTAGAAGGCCTGGATGTTGAGCAGGTTCATGACGTTTTCCGCAATGCCCATGATCAGCACGCCGACGATGACGCCGGTCATCGCCGCCCGTCCGCCGGCAAGCGAGACGCCGCCGAGCACGCAGGCAGAGATAACCGAAAGTTCGAGGCCGGTCGCCGCATTCGGCTGGCCCGAGGTGATGCGCGACGCAAGCAACACGCCGGCGACGGCGCAGACGAGACCCTGCAGCGCGAAGATCCAGATGCGCATGCGCGCAACGTCGACGCCGGCTAGGCGCGACGCTTCGGGATTGCCGCCGATTGCCAGCGTGTTCTTGCCGAAGACGGTGCGGTTCAGCAAAAAGCCGAAGGCGACGAAGAACAGCGCCATGACCCAGATCGGCGTCGGGATGCCAAGGAAGCGCGAAAGGGCCAGCTGGTAGAAGCTCGGATCGTTGATGCCGACGGCGCGGCCGTCCGATGCGATGAGCGCCAGGCCACGCACGATCTGCATGGTGGCAAGCGTCGTGATCAGCGCGTTGATGCGGAAACGGGCGATGACGACGCCGTTGACCGTTCCGACGAGACCGCCGCACACCAGGGCCGCGACCAGGCCGAGCAGGATCGATCCGGTCGCATTTGAGGCCATGACCGCGACCATGCCGGAGAAGGCAACGGTCGAGCCGACCGAAAGGTCGAAGTCGCGCGAGGCAAGGCAGAACATCATGGTGCAGGCGACAATGCCGATGGTGACGACCGACTGCAGCAGGCCGAGCATGTTTCGCTCGGTCAGGAAGTTGGGGACCGTCAGCGACACGACGGCGAAGGCGAGTGCGAAAATGACGACGAGGCCCTGTTCGCCAAGAAGGAGTTTTTTCAAGGAGGTCATCGTCACCGTACCTGTGCGTGAGAAGGAGTGTTTAAGTTTTGAACGTCCGGCAGGGCGGCGGCGAGAATGCGCCGCTCGTCGAACTCGGCTCTGGGAATGTCGGCGGCGACGCGGCCCTCGCACATGACCATGATGCGGTCGGCGATGCCCATGACCTCAGGCAGTTCGCTGGAGATCACCACGATCGCCATGCCCTCGGCGGCGAGCTCGTAGAGAATTTCGTAGATTTCCGACTTTGCACCGACATCGATGCCGCGTGTCGGCTCGTCGATAGCAAGCACCTTGACGCCCTCTTCGGACAGCCAGCGGCCGAGGATGACCTTTTGCTGATTGCCGCCCGACAGATTGATGATGTCCTGGCGGCGCGACGGTGTACGCACGCGAAGCTTGGCGATGAACTTGTCGGCAAGCGCGCCTTCTTTCGCAGGGTTGATAAGGCCGAAGGGCGAGAAATGGCGACGTGAGGAGATCGTCATGTTCTCTTCGATCGATCGTCCCTGGACGATGCCATCGAACTTGCGGTCTTCCGGGCAGAGCACGATGCCCGACCGGATGGAATGGGGTGGGCTGTCAGCCTGGATCGTGACGCCATCAACCGACACCGAACCGCCGTTGCGGGCATCGGCGCCATAGACGAGGCGGGCCATTTCGCTGCGGCCGGCGCCGATCAGGCCGAAGAAGCCGAGGATCTCGCCTCGCCTGACGGAGAAGCTCAAGGGTTGGCGAAGTTTCGCTCCCGAAATGCTCTCGACGCGCAGCCGCTCTTCACCGAGGCTGCGCTCGCGCCAGCCCCAGATATTGGCGATCTCGCGGCCGACCATTTCCGAGATGATCTGGTCACGCGTCACCTTCGAGATTTCGGGATGATGGGCGGCGAGTTTCCCGTCGCGCAGCACCGTCAGGCTGTCGCAGAGGCGGAAGATCTCATCGAGGCGGTGGGAAACGTAGAGAATGACCGTGCCGTTGGCGCGCAGGCGATCGATGAGGGTAAAGAGGATCTCGCTTTCTCGCGAGGACAGCGACGAGGTCGGCTCATCAAGCGCGATGACTCGCGCGTCGAGCATCACCGCCTTGGCGATTTCGACCATCTGCCGCTCGCCGATCGAAAGCGAGGCGACCTTGATGGCCGGATCGACATCGATGCCGATCTCGGCAAGCTTCTTTGAAACGACCCCGGTCAGCTGCTGGCGATCGATGACGCCAGCCTTGCCCGGAAAGCGCCCGAGCCAGAGGTTTTCGGCGACCGTCAGTTCCGGGACGAGCTGCAATTCCTGGTGGATGACGATGACGCCTGCATGAAAGGCGTCGCGCACCGAGCGGTAGTGCTGAGGCTCGCCGTCGATCAGGATTTCGCCGGTGTCGGCGGACTGGTCGCCGGAGAGAACGCGGATGAGCGTCGACTTGCCGGCGCCGTTTTCGCCCATCAGGCCGTGAACTGCGCCCTTTTTCACAGAGAAAGAGACGTTCGACAGCGCTTGAACGCCAGGGTAGCCCTTGGAGATGGATCGGAATTCGAGGAAGTCTTGCATCTGCGACGCTCCGGGAATGGGGCGCCCGGCGGTGTCGAACCGCCGGGCTCAAAGTCATCCAAGACGACGATTATTCGATGCCGAGGTCCTTGCGAACAGCTTCATAGTTATCGCGCAGCGCGATCTGGCCGGCCGTCAGCGTCAGCTTTTCCGGCTCCTTGCCGTTGGCGACCCACTCGTACATGTTGAGTGCGGTCTCATAGCCGTGGCGCTTCGGCGAGATGATCACGGTGCCGTAGAAGCCGGTTGCTGCGGGCTTCTTGAACTCGTTGATGGCCGAGTCCGCACCGCCGATGCCGACGCCGATCATGCTGTCGGGGGCAATGCCGACGGTTTCGGTGGCGCGCACGGCACCGAGGACCGCCTCGTCATTGAGGCCGACGGCGACCCACTTCTTGATGCCGGCATTCTTGTTGAGAACGACGGTTGAGGCGTTGAGTGCGGCTTCGGTATCGGTCTTGGCCTGCGGAGCGTCGAAGATGTTTGCTTCCGGGAAGCCGTTTGCCTTCAGCACTGACAGTGCGCCTACGACACGGTCGACGGCCGTCGGCAACTGGTCGTAGGATACGCGGATCGCGCCGACGTCCTTCATGTCCCAGCCGCGCTTCTTGATCTCGTCGACGATCGACTGGCCGACGGCTTCGCCGATCTTGGTGGCCGAGATGCCCATATGCGGCACGTCTTCGATCGGGCTGCCGTCGGCGTTGACCAGGCGGTCGTCGACCGTGATCATTTTGAGATCGTTGGCGGCCGCCTTGGCGATGATGCCCGGGCCGAGTTTGACGTCAGGCGTGCAGATGATGAAACCCTGCGCGCCTTGTGCGCCGAGATTGTCGATCGCGGACTGAACCTTTTCGCCATCTTCCGCGCCGATCTTGACCAGCGTGAAGCCCTTTTCCTTGGCAGCGACGTCGGCGAACTTCCATTCGTCTTGGAACCACGGTTCCTCGGGCTGCTTGACGATGAAGCCGATCTTGACGTCGGCGGCGAAGGCCGAGGTTGCGGCGAATACGGCGACGGTGCCGGCCAAAATGGCGGCCTTGAAGAAGCGCATGATTTCTCTCCCTGGTGAACTGCCTCCTGCAGTTGCCATTTGTGTATGATGAATCATCATATCCGTCAATTGCCTTTGTATGATGAATGAGGTAGTGATGTATAATAATTGTCGAAACGCTCCTTGGATCCCTGTCGCGAGGGAAGGTGATCTGGGATAAAAGCGTCGGCAGATACGAAGGCATGGGTGGAGATGCAGATGGAAGGTCAGGAGCCGCAGGGCGCAGCGGAGATGCAGGTGCAGCGCCGGCCGCGCGTCCAGAAGAACGTGACGCGCACCATCGCTTCCGACATCTGCGCCGATATCTTTCCTGTCGGCTCCTATCTGCCGCGCGAAAACGATCTGTGCGAGCGTTATGGCGTCAGCCGGACCGTTATCCGGGAATCGCTGAAGATCCTCGAATCAAAGGGCATGGTGCGTGGCCGTTCGCGGGTCGGCACCGTCGTTTGCGGCAAGGACGAGTGGAACATTCTCGATGCCCAGGTGCTCGAATGGATCGGCGAACGCATCTTCGAATTCGACCTGTTGAATTGCATCCTGGAAGCGCGCCGGGCGATCGAGCCGGTTGCCGCCGAATTCGCCGCCGAGCGTGCGACGGTCCAGGAAATCGCCGATCTCGAGCGAGCCTGGCAGGCGATGCGTGACGGCGAGAGCGATATTGCCGGCTTCACCGACGCTGACGTGGCGTTCCACACCTGCCTGCTCAGGGCCAGCCATAATCAGGTCTTCCTGCAACTTGTGGGCATCATCCAGGCGGCGCTCAAGTTTTCGCTGCATGCATCGAACGAAGCCGCCGAGCGGCGCGACGAAGCGATCGACGTCCATCGCGAACTGGTCGAAGCGCTGCGCATGCGCGACAAGTCAGCGGCGCGCGACTGCTCGATCCGCATGCTCGATCTTGCCGCGCGCGATCTGGCAACCGCAGTCAAGCAACACAGCCCTGCGAAACCCACCCTCTGAAATCCCGGTCGCGGTGAGCCCGGCAGGGCTCGGCCGTGACAAGCCATCCCCACCGAACTGGACCTCAACTCATGAAGATCACCAAGCTTACCACCTATATCGTTCCCCCGCGCTGGCTGTTTCTCAAGGTGGAGACCGACGAAGGTATCGTCGGCTGGGGGGAGCCTGTCGTAGAGGGACGGGCGCTGACGGTCGAGGCTGCGGTGCACGAGCTTGCCGACTATCTCGTCGGCAAGGACCCGTTCCTGATCGAGGATCATTGGAACGTAATGTATCGCGGCGGCTTCTACCGCGGTGGCGCCATTCACATGAGCGCGCTTGCCGGCATCGACCAGGCGCTTTGGGACATCAAGGGTAAGGCGCTGGGCCAGCCGGTGCACTCGCTGCTCGGCGGGCAGTGCCGCGACAAGATCAAGGTGTATTCCTGGATCGGCGGCGACCGCCCGAGCGATGTCGCCCGCAACGCCAAGGATGTGGTGGCGCGCGGTTTCAAGGCGATCAAACTTAACGGTTGCGAGGAACTGCAGATCGTCGACACCAACGAGAAGATTGACAAGGCGGTGGAGACGATCGGCATCATCCGCGATGCGATCGGCCCGAATATCGGCATCGGCGTCGACTTTCACGGCCGGGTGCACCGGCCGATGGCCAAGGTGCTCGCCAAGGAACTCGAGCAGTTCAAGCTGATGTTCATCGAGGAGCCGGTGCTTTCGGAAAACCGCGAGGCGCTGAAGGAAATCGCCAACCATTGCTCTACGCCGATCGCGCTCGGTGAGCGGCTCTATTCGCGCTGGGACTTCAAGTCGGTGCTTGCGGACGGCTATGTCGACATCATCCAGCCCGATCTCTCCCATGCCGGCGGCATCACCGAATGCCGCAAGATCGCCGCCATGGCCGAGGCCTATGACGTGGCGCTGGCGCCGCATTGCCCGCTCGGGCCGATCGCGCTTGCCGCCTGCCTGCAGATCGATGCCGTCAGCTACAACGCCTTCATCCAGGAGCAGAGCCTCGGCATTCATTACAACGAGGCCAACGATATTCTCGACTATGTCTCGAACAAGGACGTCTTCCACTATGAGGACGGTTTTGTCTCGATCCCGCAGGGTCCGGGCCTCGGCGTCGAGGTCGACGAGGCCTATGTCATCGAGCGCGCCAAGGAGGGCCATCGCTGGCGCAATCCGATCTGGCGCCATGAGGACGGCAGCGTCGCCGAGTGGTGACGGTTGCGCGGGATCATCAGTCGAGGGAGGCAGAAAATATGAGCAAGCGGCTCGCTGGAAAACGCATTGTCATTACAGGGGCAGCCCAGGGCATTGGCCTTGCCATGGCCGAAGCGTTCCTGAAGGAAGGCGCCAGCCTCTTTCTGATCGATCGCGACGGGCCGCTGCTCGAAAAGGAGACGGCCCGGCTTGCGGCGGAAGGCGGCACGCTTGCCTCGACGACGGCAGATATCACCGATGCCGATGCGATTGCCGAGGCCATCCGCCAGGCCGAAAAGACGATCGGCAGGCCGAATGCGCTGGTCAACAATGCCGGCATCAATGTCTTTTCTGAGCCGCTAGCAACGACCGATGCCGACTGGCAGCGCTGCTTTGATGTCAATCTCAAGGGCGCCTGGAACTGTAGCCGCGCCGTTCTGCCCGGTATGATCGAGGCGGGCGGTGGGGTCATTCTCAACATCGCCTCGACACATGCCTTCACGATCATACCGCATACGTTTCCCTATCCCGTGGCGAAACATGCGCTTCTCGGCATGACCAAGTCGCTCGGCATCGAATATGCCTCCAGAGGCATCCGGGTGAATGCCCTTGCGCCTGGATACGTGCTGACCCAGAAGGCGGTCGAATACTGGAACAGCTTCCCGGACCCGGTCGCCGCCGAGGCGGAAACGATGAAGCTGCACCCCGGCGGCCGCATCGCCACGGCGGATGAAATCGCTCGCGCCGCACTCTTCCTGGTGTCGGACGAGTGCACCTTCATCAACGCCACCTGCCTGACCGTCGACGGTGGACTGAGCGTTTTGCATCATCCTTAAGCCAAGTCACGCCGCCATGCCCCGATAGCTGTCCGCCGTGCATCGCCGCGGTGGTGCGGCGCCTGCCGTTCGTGCGGCCAGGGGGCGGCACGCTTTGCCCCCCGTGACCGGTTTCGCCCGCGATCTCGAGACGTCATTTCATCTTCTGCGATGTGCCCGCCCACTCCCGCATAGGCTGGTGGGCACGGGCAATTGTGCGTGGTAGATGCTTGACCGCGAATAACTCCGATTATATGAGAAATAAAAATGCCCGTCGGCCAACACATGGCAGGGTACGTAGGGAGAGCTGAACGTGTCGAGAAAACTGAGATCGCAGCATTGGTTCGGGGGGCTCGATAAGGATGCCTTCATTCATCGCAGCTGGATGAAGAACAACGGCCTGCCGGATGACGCCTTTGACGGTCGCCCGGTGATCGGCATCTGCAATACCT
This sequence comes from Ensifer sp. 1H6, assembly GCF_001976035.1. Lineage (NCBI taxonomy): Bacteria > Pseudomonadati > Pseudomonadota > Alphaproteobacteria > Hyphomicrobiales > Rhizobiaceae > Ensifer > Ensifer sp. 1H6. The sequence goes on from NZ_MOAI01000009.1 coordinate 192,276, forward strand.
TTTCCGAACTCACGCCGTGCAACGCTCATTTTCGCGGCCTGATCGAACATATCAAGGCGGGCGTGCTGGAGGCGGGCGGCCTGCCGCTGGAGTTTCCGGTCTTTTCCTGCGGCGAGTCCAACCTGCGTCCGACCGCCATGCTCTTTCGCAACCTTGCGTCCATGGATGTGGAGGAGGCAATCCGCGGCAACCCGATCGACGGTGTCGTGCTGATGGCCGGCTGCGACAAGACCACGCCATCCCTCGTCATGGGAGCGGCATCCTGCGATCTGCCGGCGATCGTCGTCTCAGGCGGACCTATGCTGAACGGGCGGCTCAAGGGCAGGACCATCGGCTCGGGCACCGATGTCTGGAAATTCTCCGAGGATGTGCGCGCCGGTGTCATGACGCCGGCCGACTTCATGGCGGCGGAAAGCGCCATGTCGCGTTCGCCTGGCCATTGCATGACAATGGGCACGGCTTCGACCATGGCGTCGATGGCAGAAGCATTGGGCTTGGCTCTGCCAGGCAACGCCGCCTATCCTGCCGTCGATGCACACCGCGCGCGCCTGGCGCGGCTTTCCGGCAGGCGGATCGTCGCGATGGTGGCCGAGGACTTGCGCCCGTCGCATATCCTGACGCGTGCCGCTTTCGCCAATGCCATCCGTGTCAACGGCGCTATCGGCGGCTCGACCAATGCCGTCGTTCATCTGCTAGCGATTGCCGGACGGGTGGGAACCGAACTGACGCTCGAAGATTGGGACCGATTTGGCCGGGATGTCCCGACGATCCTCAACCTCATGCCTTCAGGCACGTTCCTGATGGAGGATTTCTGTTACGCCGGCGGTCTTCCCGCCGTCATGAAGGAAATCGCCGATCTGCTCGATCTCGACAACCCGACGGTTACCGGCCAAAGCGTCGGCGCAAACATTGCGGATGCGGAGAATTACAATCCCGATGTCATCCTGCCGCGCGACGTGGCGTTGACGCAGCAGGGCGGGATTGCCGTCTTGAAGGGCAATCTGGCGCCGCAGGGGGCGATCCTAAAGCCCTCCGCCGCGACCCCGGCCCTGATGCAGCATCGCGGCCGCGCGGTCGTCTTCGAAACGATCGATCACTACAAGCAGCGTATCGACGATCCCGACCTCGCTATCGACGAGACATCGATCATGGTTCTGAAGAATTGCGGCCCCAAGGGCTATCCCGGGATGGCCGAGGTGGGCAACATGGCGCTGCCGCAAAAGCTGCTGAAGAAGGGCGTGCGCGACATGGTGCGCATCTCCGACGCTCGCATGTCGGGCACCGCCTTCGGCACTGTCGTTCTGCACGTCGCGCCGGAGGCTGCGGTCGGTGGTGCCTTGGCGCTGGTCAAGGACGGCGACTGGATTGAACTCGACGTGGCCGGGCGCCGGCTGCACCTCGATGTCGACGAGGCGGAGCTAGCGCGCCGGCGGGAGGAATGGACACCACCGGAAATCGCCATGCCCGGTGGCTACCAGGGCCTTTATGTCGAGCGCGTGATGCAGGCCGATCGCGGCGCCGATCTTGATTTCCTTGTCGGTTGTCGCGGGCACGCCGTGCCGCGCGAGAGCCATTGAGGAGGAGCGACGATGTCTCGGTTCGATCCTGCCGACCTGCATGGCATCCACGCCATCCTCTACGCGCTGTTTGATGACGACGAAAAGCTCGATCGCGAGGCGATGCGTCGGCAGACGGAAGTCTGTCTCGTTGCCGGCGTGCACGGCATGGCAGCGCTTGGCCTTGCGACCGAAGCCTCGAAGTTGAGCGAGGCCGAACGCATGGCCGTGATGGAATGGCTGGTCGAGGACACGGCCGGCCGCGTGCCCGTGGCGCTGACCATCTTCGGCCCGTCGGTCGAAGAGCAGGTGCGCCAGGCGCGCCATGCCGTTGGCGCCGGTGCTGACTGGTTGATCCTGCAGCCGCCGATCGTCGGCCAGTTCTCGGCCCAGGAATATATCCGTTTCTTTGGTCGCGTCGCCGATGCGATCGACGTGCCCGTCGCAATCCAGAATGCGCCAGCCTTCATGGGCAGAGGGCTGACGGCGACCGACATCGCCGAGCTGGTCCGCCAGCATCCAAACATTACCCTCATCAAGGGCGAGGGGCCGGTGGTCGATATCGCCACACTGATCGAGGTCACAGAGGGCCGCCTGCCCGTTTTCAACGGTCGCGCCGGTCTTGAACTCATCGATAACCTGCGTGCCGGATGCCGCGGCTTCATCCTTGCGCCCGATTGCATCGACCATGCGGTGAGGGCCTATGAATTCTATCGTGACGGCTGGGACGAGGAGGCGGAAGCCGCCTATCGCGATATCTTGCCGGCGGTGGTGTTCACCATGCAGGGGATCGAGAACCTGATGTGCTACGGCAAGCGTCTCTTCGGCGAACGTGCCGGCCTGCCCGTCTTCGATCGCGCGCCTGCGCTGCGCCCGACCGAGACAGGATTGGCAATGGTTCGGCGTTTTGCGGGCGAGCTTGGTCGTCTCGGCGAAGTGTAACCGCCTTCGCCCAGGCTCAACCTGGCTTGGCCGTGTTGGGGCGTGGCAACGGCTATGGTAGCAAGGGGTCGAATCGCGCCAGAATGCGCGCCGGGATTTCGGAAACGGACGGCTGATGACGACATTTACGATCGGTGACCGCGGGCTGCCCGCGCAGATCGCGGCGGAGATCGGCCGGCGCATCGCGCTTGGCGAACTTAAACCCGGCGACATCCTGCCCAAGGAATCCGAGATGCTGGGCAATCTGCGCGTTAGCCGGACGACTTTGCGCGAAGCGCTGAAGATCCTCTCGACCAAGGGGTTCATCGAGGCCAAGCCGCGCCTGGGCACCCGTGTCCGCGCACCGGAGCATTGGAACACGCTCGATCCGGTGGTGCTCTCCTGGCATGAGGGGGCGGAGGATCGGCAGCAACTGGCTGAAGAACTGTTTGAAATCCGCCTGGCGATAGAGCCGATGGCAGCGGGCCTTGCTGCCCGCCGAGGATCGGCGGACGAACTTGTGCGCATCCGCGCGGCCTATTCCCGGATGACCGAAGACCACGCGACGGTTTCCGCCGCCATCGAAGCCGACATCGAATTCCATCTGGAAATCATCCAGGCGGCGCGCAATCGCTTTCTCTTGCCTGTCTCGTCGGTGATCCGCACCGCACTGACGATCAGCATTCCCCGGACACTCAGGACGTTTGGCGGATTGCAGCACTCGTTGAAGATGCACGAAGCGATCGTCGACGCCATTGAAGCGCGCGATCCGATGGCGGCGTCCACCGCGGCGGAATCACTGTTGAGCGCTACATATCAGCGCAATTTTCAGGCCGGAAAACGATAGGCGCGCGCTGAAAAGGCGTCACTTGCGGCGCAGGTTGATCTCGCTGGTGACGACCTTGTCGCCGGATGCGGGGTCGACGTCGACGGTGGTCAGCCGCATGCCGTTGGCGCCGACCTTCTGTAGCGTCAGGTTGGCGCTGCGGTCGCCGTTGACTTCCTTTGCCCAGCGAATGGTGAGATTGATGGCGTCGCCGCGACGGCTGCCGCTCAGGCCCGCCCGTCCGCCGCGCGGACCCAGGTAGGATCCGCTGTATTTCGTGCCACTGAACTTCAGTTGGGCATCAATCGATTTTGAAATCAGGATCAATCCGCGACAGACGCCTTCCATTGAGAGTGCCAACCCTTGGGATTGGGAATCGAAGTTGCAGGAAACATTGACGGGCGACATATAGGTGCGGATTCTGACCGTCCCTCCGCCCGTCCAACTGCCCTGCAGCGACTTCAGGAATGCACCTTCATCCGCTTGAGCAACACCGGCCAGGGACGTGGTCGCGGCGGCAAGTACAAGCCATCGCAGCATGTCGCAACCCTCCGTTCAGAAACCGCCATGGTACACCAGCAAAGGCCAAGGTCACCAGCGGCAACGTGTGCGGCGGCCGGATGTTCCGCACGCGACGCTCGGTCAGGCGTGGCCGGCTGCACTGTTCCAATACCTATGCCGGAGCGTTGCTTGTGCAAGAGTGGGTGGAGGCTTTAGGCCGATATTGTGTTTATAGCGGCGGAATTTGTCCTACTTCGATTGATCTATACGCCCGAAAAGCGCGCTGGCGGCAGATCGCTCTGGCGATCATAGGCGCGCTACGTGTTCGCGCGCGGCGTGCGTTTGCTGAACAGGTTCTTCAGCCTAGCTAGAGCACTCGGCGGCAACGCCGGAAGCAAGGCGATCCCCATCACTCTCTCGCTCTCCGGATTCTCGGACGCCCTTCTCGGGCCCAGGGAAATGCGAAGAAGGCTAGCAGCGATTGAGTGAGGTGCGGTGCGGCCGGAACGCTGTTGCTTATATCCCGTGCAGGACCTGTGTCGCCTTGACCGCCGCCGAGGCACGGTTTTCGACGCCGAGCTTCACATAGATCTGTTCGAGATGCTTGGTGACTGTGCGTGAACTCAGTCCGAGAATCTCGCCGATATCGCGGTTCGATTTCCCCTTCGCGATCCAGAGCAGCACTTCGGATTCGCGCTGGGTCAGCGAGAAGTGCTGCCGCAGCATCTCGTCGTCGCTGCGTCGGCTCTCGGCCGTCAGGCGGAAGAGATATTCGTTGGCGCCGATCGCGCCGAGGAAAGAGATCTGCAGTCCCGCTTGACCGGGCTCTTCGAGGGTAAAGCTGTTCTCCCGCTTGCCGCCTGTCTCGGTTTTTTCCATCCAGGCGGCGATGCGCCGAGCGATCGTCGCAAGGCCCTCGTCGCTGCCGGTTGCGGCGTTGACGAGGCGGTTGGCCTGCGGTGTCGACCAGCGAACACTGCCGTCAGAGCGAACGGCAAGCAGATGGCGCCCGGCGGCGTCTAGCGCAACGCGGGCGCTTTGCGCCGAGCGGGCATTGGAGAGATGAACACGGATGCGGGCCCTGAGCTCATCGATGTTGATCGGTTTCGTCAGGTAGTCGACGCCACCGGCTTCGAGGGCGTGCACCACATGCTCGGTTTCCGTCAGCCCGGTCATGAATAGCACCGGTGTCTGGCCGACGGAGGCGTTGGCCTTCAGTCTCAGGCAGGTTTCAAACCCGTCCATACCGGGCATGACAGCGTCCAGCAGAATGACATCGGGCGTAATCCGGTCGGCAATCGAAAGTGCGGCACTGCCCGAGGTGGCGATCAGTACAGAAAAGCCCGACTGCTCCAGCGCCTCGGTCAGAAAGCCGAGGGCCTCCGGGGAATCGTCCACCAGCAGTACGATGTCGCGACGATCGTAAGTCTCAACCACGGGTGACAGCTCCATTCGCCGCTTTTTTCTTCAGGAAGGCGTCATAGCCCGTGAGGTCGAAGGCCTGGACATAGGCGCGAGCAGCATCGACGAAGAGCTGATGTTCGGGCTCCAGCGCGATCTCCGTCAGCTTGGCCTCGATGCCTCTGACGTAGCCGATCTCGCCAAGCCGGATCAACTCCTCGACATGGTGCTCGTCGGGCAACGTCATCGCATCGGCATTTGCCGCTCTCGGCTCCTCGGACGCTTCGCCCTCGTGGATCCAGGTGAGGCCAAGTTGAACGGCGAGCTTGTCTGCGAGCTGGCCGACGCCGAAGGGCTTGGCGAGTGTGTCGTTGTGGCCGACAAGGGCGCCTGTCGTCGAGCCGTCGCCGATATTGGCCGACAGCATGATGATCGGCGCCGTCTGGCCGTTGCGGCGCAATTTGTCGACGAGTTCCCAACCGTTCATACCAGGCATGGAGATATCGACGAGGAAGATGTCCGGCGCCAGCGCTCGACCATCGCGAGGCATTGCCCGCCACTTTCGGCGGCAAGCACCGTAAAGTCCATCGGCTGCAGGATTTCGCGCATCAGTTCGCGGTGATCGGCGTTGTCGTCGACAATCATGATTGTGCGCCGCGGGCCGAGATAGGAAGTGATCCGGCGCACCGCTATCAGCGGCGCCGGCCGATCGACGGCGGAGAGCATCAGCCGGACCCTGAAGGTCGTGCCACTGTTCGGTTCGCTGGTGACGGCTATCTCGCCGCCCAGCGTCTGCGTCAGCAATCGGGTTATGGTCAAGCCGAGACCGAGACCCGGCATGCTGCCGAGATGTTCCGCCTCGCCGCGCTGGAATGGGTCGAAAATGCGCGGCAGATCCTTCTCGGCAATACCACGGCCGCTGTCGGCAATCGTAAACGTCGCAACCTGACTGCGATAATCGATATCGAAGCGGATCTCGCCGCGCTCGGTGAACTTCAGGGCGTTGGAGAGCAGGTTGACGAGGATCTGGCGCAGCCGCTTTTCATCTGTCTTGACGTAGCGCGGCAAGGCGGGCGCGCGTCGATGTTCGAAGGCGATCCCCTTCGCCTGTGCTTGCGGGCGGAACATCTCGACGACCTGATCGAGGAAATCATGGATGTTGGTCTCGTTGGAATAGACCTGCAGCTTGCCGGCCTCGATCTTCGAGATGTCGAGAAGTCCGTCGATGAGCCCGGAGAGGTGATCGGCGCTGCGCTTGATGACCTTGATCGCGCCTTGTCGGGCCGGTGGGATCGTTTCATCGCGCTCGAGCACCTGTGCGTAGCCGAGCACGGCATTGAGCGGTGTGCGCAGCTCATGGCTAAGGCCGACGACGTAGCGGCTCTTGGCACGATTGGCCGCCTCGGCGGTCTCCTTTGCCTGCTGCAGGGCGGCATCGGTCTTCTTGTGTGCGGCGATTTCCTTCAGCAGCAGCGTGTTCTGCCGTGACGATTCTTCTTCGGCGACGACGCGGCTGTCGTGGGCGAGCACATAGAACCAGCAGACGATGCCGGCGAGCACGGCAAAGACGAAGAAGACGACGGCAATGGTGCGCTCAACCACTGTTGCCGTCTCGGGCGAAGCGTTGCCGGTCTGGTGCGCGATCATCGCCAGGATCAGGCCGATGCCTGCGATCGAGAGCACCGCCGAAATGGCGTAGCGCCCGAGCCGCGTCGTGAGCTTCGCCGTTACCTCTTCGGGTAGAAGCGCGTTCGCGACCGTTGCCACCTGCGCATTGAAGCGTGCCTTCGGCTTGCACATGTCGTGGCAGCGGCTGTCGAGCGAACAGCAGAGCGAGCAGATGGGCGCCGCATAGGCCGGGCACCAGGCCATATCCTCCGGCTCGAAGGGATGCTCGCAGATCGAGCAGGTGATCTCGCTTTCGCTCGCCCAGCTTCGTCTCGGCTTTCGGGCGAGGTAATATTTGCCCCCGGTCGCCCAAGCGATCAGCGGCGAGGCGATGAAGGCGACAAGCAGCGCAATATAGGGCGCAAGCGATGCGGCAATGGCGCCAAAGGCACCGAAATGCGCCGCCAGCGCGATCGTCGCCGAAAGCGCCATGGCACCGAGGCCGACCGGGTTGATATCGTAGAGATGGGCGCGCTTGAATTCGATGCCGGGTGGCGAGAGGCCGAGTGGCTTGTTGACGAAGAGATCGGCCGAAATGGTGCAAAGCCAGGCCATGGCGACGATCGAGAAGACGCCGAGCGTTTCCTCAAGGAGCTTGTAGATGCCGAGTTCCATCAGAAGCAGCGCGATCGCCACGTTGAACACCAGCCAGACGACGCGGCCGGGATGGCTGTGGGTGAGGCGCGAGAAGAAGTTGGACCAGGCAAGTGACCCGGCATAGGCGTTCATGACGTTGATCTTCAACTGCGAAACGACCACGAAGGCGACCATCAAGAGGAGGGCGGCGGTCTCAGACGGGATCATGTAGCCGAAGGCGGTGTAGTACATCTGCGCCGGGTCGGCCGCCCGCGTCGACGGAACGCCGGAGGAAAGCGCCAGCACGACAAGGAACGAACCGGCCAGAAGCTTCGGTGCCCCGACGAGCACCCAGCCGGAGCCGGCCAGGAAGATGGCGACGCGGTGATGCAGCTTGCGCTGGCCGTCGGGCGGCAGGAAGCGCAGGAAGTCGACTTGCTCGCCGATCTGCGCCATCAGCGCAAAGATCACCGCCGAGGCGGCGCCAAACTCGATGAGGTCGAAGGGCGCGAGCGTGCCCGGTGGACCGGATGCATGATGCATGCCGGCATAGGCAAGCCAGGTGGCGACCTTCTCCCAGTCCGCAAAGGCGATGAAGATAAAGGGCAGGATATTGAGCACGATCCAGAAAGGCTGGGTGATCAGCTGGAACTTGCTGATGAGCCGCACCCCATGGGTGACGAGCGGAATGACGACGACCGCGCTGACGATGTAGCCGACCCAAAGCGGTATGCCGAGCGCCAGCTCGAGCGCACCCGACATGATCGAGGCCTCGATCGCAAAGAGGATGAAGGTGAAGCTCGCATAAATCAGCGAGGTGAGGGTCGAGCCGATGTAGCCGAAGCTGGCGCCGCGGGTCAGAAGGTCGATGTCGACGCCGTGGCGGATCGCGTAACGGCTGATCGGCAGGCCGACCGTCAGGATCATCAGGCTGGCGATCAGGATGGCGACGATGGCGTTGGTCGTGCCGTAGGACATGGTGATCGCGCCACCGATCGCCTCCAGCGCCAGGAACGAGATCGCCCCGATCGCCGTCTGAGAGATGCGCTCGGAGGAAAAGCGCCGCGCACTCTTGGCGGTGAAGCGCAGCGCATAGTCTTCAAGCGTCTGGTCGGCGACCCAGCGATTGTATTCGCGTCGAACGGGAATGATGCGCTGGCGTGCCGCCATGTTGCCTCGTCATCTCCAGCATTGCCGACACATATGTGCCTATTTTCACGGCACGCACATTCCGTGCGTGAAATTTATGCAATGCGGAGATGGCGAAAGCAAGTGTGAAAGGATCATCCGCTCACTGCTGATGTGTCGACGACGACAAAATCATGGGTAATCCTCGCGGACTTGGCGAGCATGGCTGACGCCGAGCAGTATTTTTCAAGCGAGAGGGCGACCGCGCGCTCGACCTTCTTTTCCGAGAGGCCACGCCCCTTCACCACGAAGTGCATATGGATGCGGGTAAAGACGCGCGGGTCTTCTTCTGCGCGGTCGGCGTCGAGCTCCACGGAGCAATCTTCGACCGGCTCGCGACCCTTTTCGAGGATATGAACGACGTCGTAGGCCGAGCAGCCACCGGCGCCGATCAACATCAGCTCCATCGGGCTTGGTCCAGGCGTCCGCCCTTCCGGACCGGATGCCGTCCCGAGGACGATCTTGTGACCGCTTCCGGACTCGCCGACGAATGTCCGCTCTTCAACCCACTTGATACGTGCTTTCATGATCTCTCACCTGTGTTGAGCTGCTGTTGATGGCCAGTCGGCCTTCGATGTTTCAATAGCCGGAAAAGCCATCCTGCGGCCAGACTGGCACGTTGATTTCAACGTCATGGCCTTTGCACAATTCCTGCACGGCGGCGTGAACTCCGGATCGCCCATATCGCGGCAGCTTCCTCTTTGCCCCCTCGACCTACGTAGAATGACGTATGTGCAGTGCAGCACGACTGGCGGATGATCCCTCAAGCAACGGTCAAAAGGTACGAAGCCTCGTTGCGGCGATCAGAACGAGAGGGGTTCAATCAGATGAATATCAAGGCACGCGTCACCGGCGCTTTCCTGGCAACGATCTTGTCGACGACGGCATTCAACGGCGCCTTTGCGGCCGACGACACGATCAAGGTCGGCATTCTGCATTCGCTGTCGGGAACGATGGCGATCTCCGAGACGACGCTGAAGGACGCCATGCTCATGCTCATCGACGAGCAGAACAAGAAGGGCGGCCTGCTCGGCAAGAAGTTGGAAGCGGTTGTCGTCGATCCCGCGTCCGACTGGCCGCTCTTTGCCGAAAAGGCGCGCGAGCTCGTTTCCGTCGACAAGGTTTCGGCGGTCTTCGGCTGCTGGACGTCAGTCTCGCGCAAATCCGTCCTGCCGGTTTTCGAGGAGCTTAATTCGATCCTCTTCTACCCGGTGCAGTACGAGGGTGAGGAAAGCCAGCGCAACGTCTTTTACACCGGCGCCGCGCCGAACCAGCAGGCCGTTCCGGCGGTCGACTATCTGATGGAAAACGAAAGCGTCGAGCGCTGGGTTCTAGCGGGCACCGACTACGTCTATCCGCGCACGACCAACAAGATCCTCGAGGCCTATCTCATCTCCAAGGGCGTGAAGCCCGAGGACATCATGATCAACTACACGCCGTTCGGTCATTCCGACTGGCAGACGATCGTGTCCGATATCAAGAAATTCGGTTCTGCCGGCAAGAAGACGGCGGTCGTCTCGACGATCAACGGCGACGCAAACGTGCCGTTCTACAAGGAACTGGCGAACCAGGGCGTGAAGGCCGAGGATATCCCGGTTGTCGCCTTCTCCGTTGGCGAAGAGGAACTCGCCGGTCTCGATACGGCCCCGCTCGTCGGCCATCTCGCCGCCTGGAACTACTTCCAGTCGGTCGATACGCCTGCCAATGCCGAGTTCATCAAGACCTGGAAGGGCTACACCAAGAACGACAAACGCGTCACCAACGACCCGATGGAAGCCCACTATATCGGCTTCAACATGTGGTTGAAGGCGGTCGAGAAGGCCGGAACGACCGACACCGACGCAGTGCTTGACGCCATGATCGGCGTATCCGTGCCCAATCTCTCCGGCGGCTATTCGACGATGATGCCGAACCACCACATCACCAAACCGGTGCTGATCGGTGAAATCCAGAGCGACGGCCAGTTCGAGACGGTTTGGGAAACGCCCGGTCTCGTGGTTGGTGACGAATGGTCCGATTACCTGCCTGACTCCAAGGACCTGATCGCCGATTGGCGCGCGCCGATGTCCTGCGGCAACTTCAACGTCGCCACGGGCAAATGCGGCGGCAAGGGCTCCTGATTTCATCACCAAACGATAGTTTCCGGGTCGTGGCCAACGCCTCGCTCCCCTTTGAATGACGAAATCATAGGCAGGCATACCCTTCGCCCAATGCTCCCGTTGGGCGAAGGGATCTCGAAATTCCATGCCGCGGTGGCCGCGCCTGCCTGGCGCTGCCACAGACGAGCGAGACCCAAGCGAGAGGGCGATGTATCGCATTCTGCAAACCCTGATGATCACCCTTTGCCTGCTGGTTTCAGCCCATGTCACGGGCTCGCGCGCCGCGGACGATCTCGGCGCGCTCGTCAGTGCGCTCGGAACGGCCAAGCTGGCCGAGCTCGATGATCGCATTGCCGCGCTTGCCAAGAGCGGCGATCCACGTGTCATCCCGGTTCTCGAGGCACTTGGGGAGGGCAATCTCTATGCGCGAAAGACCGACGGCGGGGTCTTCCTCACGACGGAGAAGGGCGCGAGCCTTGTTCTAGTCAATCCGCTTGATGGCTCTGATGTCGGCGAAGTGCCGAAGGGCGAGCTGCAGAAAATCAAGGTCAACAACGCCGTCCGGCGCGCCGTTCGAGGCGCGCTCGGTGGACTGACGCTTTTCAGCGCCGATACGGGCGCAAGGTTGAAGGCGGCGCAATCCATGCGGCAGACGCCGAATGCCGACGCGCTCGAGGCGATCGAGACGGCACTCGCCGCGGAAAAGGACGCAACGGTGCGCAAGGCGCTCGACGAGGCGCGCGCGGTGACGCTTCTGGTTTCCGACCGTTCCGACGACGACAAGCGTGCGGCGATCAAGACGCTGGCAGAAGGCGGTGGCCGCGAGGCGCTTGGCGCGCTGACCTCAGCGCGCTCATCGGCGGACGTGAGCCTGAAACCGGATATCGAGGCCGCGCTGCAGCGCATCGAACAGGCGCAAGCATTCTGGAACGCCGGCCAGAACGTCTGGTACGGGTTGTCGCTCGGTTCGGTGCTGCTGCTCGCGGCAATCGGTCTTGCCATTACCTTCGGCGTGATGGGCATCATCAACATGGCGCATGGCGAGATGGTCATGCTCGGCGCCTATACGACATTCCTGGTCCAGGACGTCATTCGCACCTCCTATCCCGCTCTCTTCGACTGGTCGCTGGCGATCGCCCTGCCGCTCGCCTTTCTCGTCACCGGGATCATCGGCCTTGCCATCGAGCGCAGCGTCATCCGCTTTCTCTATGGTCGGCCGCTCGAAACGCTGCTGGCCACCTGGGGGATCTCGCTGATCCTGCAGCAAGCGGTTCGCTCGATCTTCGGGCCGACCAACCGCGAAGTCGGCAATCCCTCCTGGATGGCCGGCGCCTTTGATCTCGGCGGCTTGACGATCACCTGGAACCGTCTCTGGATCATCGTCTTTGCGCTCGCCGTCTTTGCAGCCCTTCTGTTCCTGCTGAAGCGAACGTCGATGGGGCTGAGGATGCGGGCCGTGACGCAGAACCGCCGCATGGCGTCGTCCATGGGCATCCGCACGCCCCTGGTCGACGCTCTGACCTTTGCTCTCGGGTCCGGCATCGCCGGCATGGCCGGCGTGGCGCTGTCGCAGATCGACAATGTTTCGCCCAATCTCGGCCAGGGCTATATCATCGACAGCTTCATGGTCGTCGTCTTCGGCGGTGTCGGCAATCTCTGGGGAACGCTCGTCGGCGCCTTCTCGCTCGGCATCCTCAACAAGTTCCTCGAGCCCTATGCGGGCGCCGTTCTCGGTAAGATCCTCGTTCTGGTGCTCATCATCCTCTTCATCCAGAAGAAGCCGCGCGGCCTCTTCGCACTCAAGGGAAGGGCGGTGGAGGCATGATCACCTCGTTTCTGCTCAAGTCGCTCGATCGCAGCATCGTCACGGTTGTGGCGCTACTGCTGGCTTTTGCCATTGCCATTCCCGCCCTCAACCTGCTGACGGCGCCGGATCACCCGCTGCACGTGCCGACCTATCTGGTCTCGCTGTTCGGCAAATATCTGACCTACGCGCTTCTGGCGCTGGCGCTCGATCTCGTATGGGGTTTCTGCGGCATCCTCTCGCTCGGTCACGCCGCGTTCTTCGCGCTCGGCGGCTATGCCATGGGCATGTACCTGATGCGCCAGATCGGCGCGCGCGGCTCCTATGGCAATCCTTTGCTGCCGGATTTCATGGTGTTTCTCAACTGGAAGGAGCTGCCCTGGTTCTGGCAGGGCTTCGACATGTTCTGGTTCGCGGCACTGATGGTGGTGGTGGTGCCCGGACTGCTTGCCTTCGTCTTCGGCTGGTTCGCCTTCCGCTCGCGGGTCAACGGCGTCTATCTGTCGATCATCACCCAGGCGATGACCTATGCGCTGCTGCTTGCCTTCTTCCGCAACGACATGGGTTTCGGCGGCAACAACGGCCTCACCGACTTCAAGGATATCCTCGGCTTCAACATCCAGGCTGACGGTACACGCGCCGCACTTTTTTCGGCATCCGCGGTGACGCTTGCCCTGTGCCTGGTGCTGACGGCGGCGATCGTCCGCTCGAAATACGGCAAGGTGCTGGTCGCCGTGCGGGATGCGGAAAGCCGCACGCGCTTTCTCGGTTATCGCGTCGAACACATCAAGCTCTTCGCCTTCACCGTCTCGGCGATGATGGCGGGCATTGCCGGCGCGCTTTACGTGCCGCAGGTCGGCATCATCAATCCCGGCGAGTTCGAGCCCGGCAACTCCATCGAGGTGGTCATCTGGACCGCGGTCGGCGGACGCGGGACGCTGATCGGCCCGATCGTCGGCGCGATCCTGGTCAATGGCGGCAAGAGCATCTTCACCGCAGCCTTTCCGGAGTTCTGGCTGTTTGCGCTTGGCGGGCTGTTCGTCCTGGTCACGCTGTTCCTGCCAAAAGGCGTGATTGGGACCGCGAGCGCTTATCTTACCCGCCGCAAGGCTCACCGCCGCGCGGCAGATGCCGAGAGCGCGCGCGACAACCTTGTCGCTGAACCGATGGCAGCGGAGTGATTGGCATGAACCAGACGATCAGCCAGACGAAACCGAAAAGCCTGCTCTATCTCGATGGCGTCTCGGTCTCCTTCGACGGGTTCAAGGCGCTCAATTCGCTCTCCTTCGTCATCGAGCCGGGCGAGCTTCGCGCCATCATCGGCCCGAACGGCGCCGGCAAGACGACGATGATGGACATCATCACCGGCAAGACCCGCCCGGACGAGGGGCAGGTGTTCTTCAAGGGCGATATCGACCTGACCAAACGCGATGAAGCCGAAATCGCCAGCCTTGGTATCGGCCGCAAGTTCCAGAAACCGACGGTCTTTGAAAGCCACACCATCTGGGACAATCTGGAACTGGCGCTCAATCGCAGCCGCGGCGTCTTCCCGACGCTGTTCTATCGTCAGACGGCGGACGACAAGGCGCGGATAGATGAGATCCTTACGACCGTCCGGCTCAGCGCCCGGCGCGACGATCTTGCCGCCAACCTGTCGCATGGCCAGAAGCAATGGCTGGAGATCGGCATGCTGCTGGCGCAGGAGCCGGAACTGCTGCTGGTCGACGAGCCTGTGGCCGGCATGACCGACGCGGAGACGGCCGAAACGGCAATCCTGCTCAAGGAGATCGCCAGGACACGCTCGGTCGTCGTCGTCGAGCACGACATGGGCTTCATCCGCGAGCTCGGCGTCAAGGTGACGTGTCTCGCCGAAGGCTCGGTGCTGGCCGAAGGCTCGATCGATTTCGTCAGCAGCGATCCGAAGGTGATCGAAAACTATCTCGGCCGCTGACACCGGTCGCTTGCCAACCGCCCAAGGAAAGGACGCCTTCATGCTGAGCGTCGAAAACGTCAATCTCCACTATGGCGCCGCCCAGGCGCTGCGCAACGTCTCGATCGGTGCCGAGATGGGCAAGATCACTTGCGTGCTTGGCCGCAACGGCGTCGGCAAGTCGAGCCTGCTTCGCGCCATCACCGGGCAGCATCCGGTCAGTGCCGGGGCGATCGCCTTCAATGGCGTGGCGCTCGGCGGCATGGCGCCCTATCGCCGCGCCAAGGAGGGCATCGGCTATGTGCCGCAGGGGCGCGAGATCTTTCCGCTGCTGAGTGTGAAGGAGAACCTCGAAACTGGTTACGCGCCGGTCAAACGCGGCGATCGTTCGATACCGGAGGATGTCTTCAACCTGTTTCCCGTGCTTCGCTCGATGCTCGGGCGGCGAGGCGGCGATCTCTCCGGTGGCCAACAGCAGCAATTGGCGATCGGCCGGGCGCTCGTCACCCGTCCGCGCATCCTCGTGCTCGACGAGCCGACCGAGGGCATCCAGCCGTCGATCATCAAGGATATCGGCCGGGCGATCCGCTATCTCCGCGATTCGACCGGCATGGCGATCCTGTTGGTCGAGCAATATCTCGATTTCTGCCGCGAGCTCGCGGACCACGTCTACATCATGGATCGCGGTGCCGTGGTGCATGAGGGGCCGCCGGAGACGCTGGACACGGTCGAGGCGCGGCGTCATCTCACGGTCTGAAGCGGAACGGTCTCGTCACCATAATCGATGACGGCGGGCCCGGAATTTTGCCGGCGGCAATCACCAGCGAAGAGGCGTCGGGCCAGATGAGCAAATCATTGCTGCTCCGCCTTAGATTCGACAATAAAATTCACAAAATCTATGCAGAAACTTACGTAATTTCTTGAGAGTGACCCGGTTTCGGTGTATGGCATCTTAAGCGAAAACAGTGCGGCCGTCACAACCCGTTGCCTCCGGTGATACCAACGTCGGTGCGGAACGGACTTGTGGCGGCCTTTGTGTTCAGGAAAGCGAAGTGCAATGTTGACCAAGAAGGGTAAATACGGGCTGAAGGCTCTTGTCGACCTGGCTCAACTGGAGCCCGGCGAAACCGCCTTCATCACTGAAATCGCCACCCGCAACAATATTCCGAAGAAGTTCCTCGATGCCATCCTGCTCGAGCTTCGCAATGCCGGGATCCTGCGCTCGAAAAAGGGGCCGGGCGGCGGCTATTCGCTTTCCAGACCGGCGTCCGATATTCGCATCGGCCAGGTCATCCGCACGCTGGACGGGCCGTTGGCGCCGATCCGCTGTGCGAGCCGCACGGCGTTCGAAGCCTGTGACGACTGTTCCGATCCGGTCAACTGTCATGTGCGCAAATCGATGAGCGACGTGCGTGATGCCGTTGCGTCGATCCTCGACAATATGACGCTCGAACAGTTTGCAGCCAACGACAACGCCACCGAGATCGTAGCGCTCAGAGATGTTGAAGTCGGCTGACCGTCTTGAGGTCAACGGCCGTCTTCTCGGCAGCGGCGGGTAGGACTTTCCCGCTGGCGCCTGCGAGTTGAAATCCCGTTTCTGTTATTGTCTATAGAATAAATGCACTATTTCGCCACAACCAATGGAGAGAGGCGAATGAGCAACGTGCATTTCCTCCGGGAACCCGAACCGGCCAATACCGAACAGGAAGAAAAGCGCCAGCTTCTGTTTGCGCAGGCGAGCGAACTGTCGGGCAAGTTCGCCCGACGCGGCGCTGAACTCGATCGCCTGGGCCTGCCGCCCCGCGACGAAATCGAAGCGCTGCGTCAGGCGGGGCTGCTGACGGCATTGCATGCGCCTGACGTCGGCGGCGCGGGCTTGAGCTGGGTGGACGGCTTGCGTCTCGTCCGGATCATATCGCGCGGCGAAAGCTCGATCGGCCAATTGCTCGGCTATCACTATGTCAACAGCCAGTATGTCTACTGGGCGGCCGCCGATCCGAACCAGGCCTGGGTGCTCGGCGCCGAAACAGTCGAGCGGCAGCTCTATTGGGGCGCAGCCGTCAATCCGCGCGATCCCGGGCTGGTCCTTGAGCGGCGCGGTGGCCACTATGTGCTCAACGGTCGCAAGACGTTTTCGACCGGCGCGCACGTTTCCGACCGCATTAATGTCAACGCTGAGTTCGAGGGCAAGATCGCCAATTTCGTCGTGCCGACGGACCGGCCGGGTTATGTCGCCCATGACGATTGGGACAATATCGGCCAGCGCCTGTCCGACAGCGGCAGCGTCGAGTTTCGAGACTTTCCCGTCTACGAGCGTGATTTCATCCTGCCGCTTGCCGACCCGTCCGATCCGCCCGCGGTGCAGGCGACGTTCAACACGCCGCTGATCCAGCTGGTGTTTGTCAATTTCTATCTCGGAACGGCGGAAGGCGCGCTCGCCGCCGCAATCGACTATGTCAGAACCACCACGCGACCCTGGATCACCTCAGGCGTGGCTCGTGCCAGCGACGACCCCTACATTCTCGAACGCGTCGGCGAGTTGCAGGCTACCTTGAAAGCATCCGTCGCTTTGGCCGACGTTGCGGTGGGCGTTGTCGAGGCTGCGTTGTCGAAAGGGCGGTCGGTGACGGAGCGCGAGCGCGGGGAAGCAGCGCTTGAAGCCTATGCCGCCAAGGTCAACGCCACCCATGTGGCGCTCGATGTGACGACGAAGGTTTTTGAACTGATGGGTGCGCGTGCCACGGCAGCACATTATGGCTTCGATCGCTACTGGCGCAACGTTCGCACCCACACGCTGCACGACCCTGTTTTCTACAAGGCCCGCGAGGTCGGCGACTTTGCTTTGAATGGCCGAATCCCGCCTGTGAGCCTATACAGCTGACCTCGAGAGGTCGGGGCCCGGTGGACGGACCATCGGGCACTGGCACCGATGGAACGCGCTCGGATCCTTCCGGGCGCTTGGGCTGCTGACAGGGTCCGGCCCGCTGACGAGCAAGGCGCTGGCTTTGATCGGCGTCTGTCTGTCTTTCCGTCATGCTCGGGCTTGACCCGAGCATCCCCGCGTTTCTCGCGATGGGCGCATCGATCCTCGGGTGAAGCCCGAGGATGACGGCGAGAGGCGTACGACTGCCACGTATGCATAGTTATACTCTTGCGCGCACCGAGGATCCGAGCGCCCCCAGCCATCGAGCAATTTCTGCCGAGTATGCCCCTATGCGGAAGCCGCGATCGCCTGCGCGTTTCCGGTGAGTTTCCGATAGCCTGCGCCGGGATGGGGTGCTGAGAGCCGTGGGCCGGCGCCGAACAGCTTTTCCCGCAGCGTGCCTTCGCGATAGCTGGTCTTGTAGACGCCGCGCTTCTGCAACTCCGGGACCAGCAGATCGACCGCATCCTCGAAGGTTTCGGGCGTGACGGCATAGGCAAGGTTGAAGCCATCGACATCCGTGTCTTCGACCCACTCCTGCAGCAGATCTGCGACCGTTTGCGGTGAGCCGACGAAGACGGGGCCGAAGCCGCCGATACCGACCCACTCGGCCATTTCGCGTACGGTCCAGACCTTATCGGGATCGATCGTCGTAAAGGTCTCGACCGCAGATTGGACCGCATTGGTATATCGGTGGCGGAGCGGTTCGTCCGGCGCGAACTGGCCGAAATCGATGCCGGTCCATCCGGAGATTAGCGCCAGCGCGGCTTCATAGGAAACATGGCTGCGATACTCATCGAACTTCTTCTTCGCCTCCGCATCGGTTTCGCCGAGGATCACGGTTTGGAGATTGAATGTGAGGAGGTCGCGCGGATTGCGCCCCGCACGCTCGGCCGCCTCGCGCACATTCGCGACGTATCGCTTCAGAACGGTTTTCGAGGGGGCTGCGACGAAGACGCACTCGGCATGGGTGCCGGCAAAATCCTTGCCGCGGCTGGAGGCGCCTGCCTGGTAGAGGACAGGTGTGCGTTGCGGCGACGGTTCGCTGAGATGGATGCCCGGCACGGTGAAATGCCGCCCTTGGTGGTTGATCGCATGCACCTTGTCCGGATCGGTGAAGATGCCCCCTATCCGGTCGCGCACGACCGCGTCGTCTTCCCAACTGCCTTCCCAGAGCTTGTAGCAGACCTCGAGATATTCCTCCGCGATGTCGTAGCGATCGTCGTGCCGAGTCTGCTGCGCCTGGCCGATATTCAGCGCACCGCTGTTGAGATAGGAGGTGACGATGTTCCAGCCGACGCGGCCCTTCGTCAGATGATCGAGCGTCGAGATCCGCCGTGCAAAGGTGTAGGGATGTTCGAACGACAGCGAGGCCGTCAGCCCGAAGCCCAGATGCTCAGTCGCGTGGGCCATGGTTGGTACCAGTTGCAGCGGGTCGTTGACCGGAACCTGGGCGGAATGTCGGAGTGCTGCGTCTAGATTGCCGTTCAGCACGTCGTAAACGCCGAGCACATCGGCAATGAACAGCCCGTCGAACTTGCCGCGTTCGAGCGTCTTTGCCAGATGCACCCAGTAGTCGAGATCCTTGTAGCGCCACGACTGGTCGCGCGGATGCGTCCAAAGCCCTGGCGATTGATGGCCGACACAGTTCATGTCGAAGGCATTCAGCCGGATTTCGCGGCTCATATCCGTCTCCTCGTAGAAAGCTGCATACGTCCCCGGCAGATCGGTGCCGATCTCCCGGGGAAGGGCGGCATCAGGGCAGGGGTCAGAGTGCCCCGTTCTTCGGTGGGGCGACGCCGTTCAGGTGATAGTTGCCGACGACGTGATACTTCCAGCGCACGGGATCATGCAGCGTGTGGGTGCGGGCGTTGCGCCAGTGGCGGTCGAGATTGAGACCGATGCGGGTGGACGACGTGCCGGCGAGTTCGAAGAGCGTGTTGGTGGCTTCGAGCGCGATTTCTGTTGTCAGCACCTTGGCGGCGGCGACCGCCAGCGTCGCCTCGATGATGCCCTCCTCGGTGCCGTTGATCTGGGCGATGTCGACCTTCTTGCCGGCACGCTCGACGATGGCGGTCGCCGCCTCAAGGCGGATTGCGAGTTGTCCGATGCGGGCGATTGTCAGTGGATCGTCCGCTGCCCTCTCGACGCCGCTATCCATCCAGGGCCGTGCCCGGTTGCGCACGAAGTCGAGCGTCTCGGCGAAGGCGGCGCGCGCGATGCCGAGATCGATGCCGGCGTGGATGATCTGGCCGACCGAGCCGATCGTCGTCGGACGTTCGAAGCCGCGGTGATGGCGAACGATCGCGTCGGCCGTGACGTAGACATTCTGCAGCACCGTCGTGCCGCTGCCGGTAGTGCGCTGCCCGAAGCCGTCCCAGTCGTCGATGACCTGAAGGCCGTCGGCACCGCGCGGCAGGAAAGACATGGTGAGTTTCTCGTCCTGGTCGAGTGCGAACACGACGATCCATTCGGCAAAGAGCACGCCGGTCGAATAGAACTTGCGGCCGTTGAGGCGGTAGCCGAGACCATCAGGCGTCAGGCGCGTCGCATAATCGCCGACGGTCTTGGTGTCCTTCTCGGAGAGCGCATTGCCGAAGCGGTCGCCAGCGAGCGCGCGTGCGAAGAAGAATTTCTTCTGTTCCTCCGTGCCGTCGGTGCGCAGCGCTTCGAGAATATAGAAATGGTTCTGGGGGATCTGGCCGATCGAACTGTCGGCTTCGGACAGGATGGCGGTGATTTCCGCCAGCACCGCGTTGGAAACGTCGATGCCGTCATAGTCGGAGGGCACGGTGATTGCGAGCAGCCCGGACTGGGCAAGGGTGTCGAGTTCGTCGAAAGGCAGGATCCGGTCGGTATCCCGCTCGTTTGATCGCCTGGCAAATTCGCCCGCGAGCTCGCGCGCGATTTCCAGCGCCTCCTCCTCGCTTCCGATCCGGTATGCCGGGAGCTTCGTCTTCTCGGAAAGCTGCGAGATCGTTCCCATGTGATCGCTCCATTTCGATAGTGGCGCATATCTGTGAATTATCTGGCGTCTTCAGGTAAGATCGTATATTCTATGGAATATATGGATATTAGTTTTTCGTTCCTGATGTTCTGACGAATGGTCGGCCCTTTCAAGCCGATACAGCGATATGGAGCACGAATTGGCTGTCGACCGGGCGTGGCGGGTGCAGTTCCAAAACCGCCGTCCTCAAAGAATTTCAAAAAAAGTTGCCGGTCGCTTGGAACCATTGTCGCGCTTCTGCATTTCGCCATGGCCTGCAGTCTACCGATTGTGTGGTCGTCAAAGTACCGGCCACACGGCACGATGGCAAAAACATGCTGACAGTATTGGCCATTCGCGTTTCCCGGCCTTAACCACTGAAGGAGACACAAATGACGAATTTGCTGCCCGCTCTTCATGAAGGGCATGCCTCCATCATCCTGCAAAATCTCTTTCGAGATGCCCTTGAGGCCTATGATGATTGGGGCGAGGGGATGCCTGAACCCGTGGTTTCGTTTGAAGGCAAATTGCTGCCGATCAGGGTCGTCTTCGACTGGATGAAACGTTGCACGGATATCATGCCTGCAAACATGATCGGCATCGTCACCGATCGATTAAGCAAACCCTGGATTGGCGACGGTCCGCTCGATAAAATGACGTTTTCGACGGCGGCGCGCGTCATGTCCGTTCTGACCAAACGTCAGTTGCGTCGTTATGGCAGCGGCTCGATCGAGGTCTTTGCCGAGCGCTTCAAACCATCGCTACGCGTCGACGTCTGATCGACGACGAGACAGCCTGAACAAGCCGGAGAGCGCACGCGTGCTCTTCGGCACCCACCACCTCCATATCCTAACGGTCCATCCTGGCCTTGCGCATCAGTTGTTCTGCCCACGCGGAGTAATCGCACGCCTGCCGCTGCCGTCGAATACGGCTTCCTAGATTGTCCGCCTTTTCGTAAACACGGAGAAGATGGCAATGGGATGGATGCGGAGCCGGCATGAATTTTCGACAATTGGAAGTGCTGCGCACCCTGCTTGCCACCGGCTCGACGATCGCGGCGGCAAAAACCATGGGGCTCAGCCAGTCCGGTGTCAGCCGTCTGCTGCAGCAACTGGAAGAGGACCTGTCGCTGACGCTGTTTGCGCGCGACAAGGGCCGGCTGATCCCGACGCCCGAGGCGCTGAAGCTATCCGAAGATGCCGAGCATATTCTGCTCGGGATCGATCGTTTCACCAATCTCGCCCAGGATCTTCGCAGCGGCGCCGTCGGCCCGGAAGTCGTGCGCATCGGCCTGCCGAACAGCATGTCCGAAAGCTTCGCCCCGGCGATGCTGGCGGACTATGCCAAGGATTTCCCCGGCGTGCGTGTGGAAACCTTCTTCGATACGACCGTGGCGATTGCCCGCCTTGTCGAACAGCGCATCATCGATTTCGGCTTCCTGCGCTACGAAGGGCAACTGAGCGCCAGCCTCGAAATGCAGCCGGTGGCGGGCGGCGTCAGCGTCTGCGTCATGGCGAAGAACCATCCGCTGACGGCGCTCGACCACGTCACCCCGAAGGAACTCAGGGGCATTCCGCTGATCCTGATCGGTCGCCGGCGGCCGACCCGGGTCATGCTCGACGAGATCTTTCGAAAGGCGGGCGTGCCGCAAAAGGTCAAGATCGAGACGCACAGCAACAGCTCGGCCTGCGCCTATGCCGCCCATGATCTTGGCGTTGCGATCATCAGCAGTTTTTTCGCCAACCTGCATCGGCATCTGCCGATTGAAATCAGGAGTTTTTCGCCACACCTGACGCAGGATTTCGGCGTCGCAACCGCCGCCGGCGTGCCGCTGTCGATTGCGGCTCAGGCGATGATCGATTGCCTGAAGCGACAGGTCGCCACTTCACAAGAGCCGTGAGGGTCTGAATCCGGACATCGGCGTCGGGTCGCGTTTGTCGAACCGTTTTCCGCCAGCGCTCCGTTTCGCCGTCGGCGCGGACGCGCTGCAATTGGCAAATGTCGGGCGCGGCACTACATTGCCAGTCCGTATGATGAGAGAGTGAAAGAGATCATGTTCCAGGCGGCGGTAATCGACACAGGCGACAAGACCGAATTCTATCGGGAGTTGGCGCAGCAACTCGAAGCGCTGCTGCATGGCGAGCCCAATATGATCGCGAACGCCGCAAACACCTCGGCGCTGATGTATCAGACGATGCCCGATCTCAATTGGGCCGGCTTCTACTTTCTCGATTCCGATGACGAACTGGTGCTCGGGCCATTTCAGGGCAAGCCAGCCTGCGTGCGCATTCCTGTCGGCCGCGGCGTCTGCGGCACGGCCGTAAAGGAAGGGCAGTCGATCCTGGTCGAAGACGTGCACGCCTTTCCTGGCCATATCGCCTGCGATGCGGCGTCCCGCTCCGAACTCGTGGTTCCCGTCCGACGCCATGGCCGGGTGATCGGTGTCATCGACCTCGATAGTCCTAAACCGGCGCGTTTCGACCGGGACGATCAGGCCGGCATCGAGAAACTGGCCGCGATCTTTGCCGCGGCGATTGGCTGAAAGTCGCCGCCGTGGATGATCTGATGAGCAGTGATCAGCCTTCGGTCTTGGCTGCGTGATGATGGACATCCAGAACGCCTTTGCCCCCGCCAGCGAGGCCGAGACGCATGCGCGCGTCGCCCGCAAGATCGACATCGTCGTCATCGGTGCCGGACAGGCGGGTCTGTCTTCGGCTTATCATCTGAGCCGGTTCGGGCTATCGCCTCAGATGCAATATGTCGTTGTCGACCGATCGCCACAGCCGGGCGGCGCCTGGCAGTTTCGCTGGCCGTCGCTGACGCTGAGCACCGTCAATGGCGTTCACGATCTTCCCGGCATGAAATTCGCCGACGCCGTCGATACCAGCATGGGCGAAGTCCACGCTTCCGTCGCCGTCCCGCAGTATTACGGCGCCTATGAGAAGGCATTCGACCTTCCCGTGCACCGACCGGTTGCCGTCAAGGTCGTTTGCGAGCGGGGCGAGCGTTTCAGGGTCGAGACCGACGCCGGCGTCTATGCCGCCCGCGGCATCATCAACGCCACCGGCACCTGGGAGTCTCCCTACATTCCACCCTATCCGGGATCGGATCTCTTCAGGGGGCGTCAGCTGCACACCAAGGACTACCAGACCGCCGGGCAGTTTGCCGGGCAGCACGTGCTGGTCGTCGGCGGCGGCATCTCCGCGATCCAGCTGCTCGATGAAATATCCAAGGTGACATCGACCACATGGGTCACGCGCGAGGAGCCGGCCTTCCGTGAAGAGCCGTTTACCCCCGAGGTCGGACGCGCTGCCGTTGCCATGGTCGAGGAACGCGTACGCCGCGGTCTGCCGCCGGGCTCGGTCGTCTCCGTGACCGGTATTCCGGTGACGCCGGCGATCCTTGCCGCACGCGCACGCGGCGCACTCGAGCGCCAGCCAATGTTTGCCGAAATCACCGAGCATGGCGTGCGCTGGCCGGATGGTCGCGAGCAGCAAGTCGACGTCATTCTCTGGAGTACCGGCTTTCGAAGCGCGCTCGATCACCTGGCGCCGCTGCAACTGCGCAATGCCGATGGCGGCATCCTGATGACCGGCCGGCTTGCGACACAGGTGGCAAAAGACCCGAGGATCCATCTCGTCGGTTACGGCCCGTCGGCTTCCACCATCGGTGCGAACCGGGCAGGCGGTGCCGCGGCCCGCGAGCTCGCCGATCACCTTCAGCTGCTCTAATCGCCGGCCGACGCGATCTCTTCGGCGTTGACGTCGGTGTCCCGCAGAGATTGTGCCCGGCACATCCATCGGCCCGTCACGGCACCGACCCTCGGGCAATGCGTCCAAAGGATGCGACCCTCGATATCAGCCCAAAACTCCGCTTGAGCCGGACGTTGCGTCATACCTTAAACGTGATTCCCGAAGGCGCTTTGAAGAGCCAAGCGTCGAGCCAAAGCGACCCCAGCT
Organism: Ensifer sp. 1H6; assembly: GCF_001976035.1. Classification (NCBI taxonomy): domain Bacteria; kingdom Pseudomonadati; phylum Pseudomonadota; class Alphaproteobacteria; order Hyphomicrobiales; family Rhizobiaceae; genus Ensifer; species Ensifer sp. 1H6. Next base: position 216,614 of record NZ_MOAI01000009.1, read on the forward strand.
TGCGGGAATTACTCCCGTAAATGCCGGCCGATGCGCGTGGCGTTTCACGTCATCGGGCAATGAGACCAGTGATTTCGTCTGGTCGTGCTCGAAAGTGATGCAAGGATACGGTCGCGGATGATGTTGCAGGCAACGCAGAAGAAGCGCCAACCGGCCGCCATGACAGTTCGGTTTGTGTTTGCCGGCATCGTCTTCGGCGTGCTCATGGTCGGCATCGCCTCAGCCATCAGCGCCACGGGCAAGCGCGGCGGCCACCTGTTTCCCGATCTCAAGATCGGTTTCAACATCCGTTGGTGATTTAAAGTCCATCGCTGACTGTCTTATTGCGTCGGCATCGCAGGGCAATGCTCCCCGACTGCAAGCGCGACTTCCGCCCAGCGCATGATGCCGCACGTTATCGGCCCCTTTGGCAGCTCCCATGTCATCCCTTCGTCATAGAGCTATGACGATTCCTCATAATATTGCGCGGTTTTTTCCATTCGATCATAGTCGTGTCAAGAAAAGCCGGCAGGAGGGCCGAATCGCGATGTCGCGCCAGGCTGTTCTCAGTACGGGGAACCCATGATCAAGTTCATACTCAATCGTCTCGTGATGGCGATACCGACGATCGTCATTGTCTCGGTTGCCGTCTTCACGCTCATCCGTCTCATTCCCGGCGATCCGGCCGCGCTGATGCTCGGCGATATGGCCGAGCCGCAGCAGATTGCCGAAATGCGCAGCGTGCTCGGCCTTGACCGAAGCATTCCCGAGCAGTTCGTCATCTGGGCCGGCAACATCCTGTCCGGCGACTTCGGCCGCTCGATCGTCACCGACGAGCCGGTGCTTCATCTGGTGCTGAGCCGCTTCATGGTGAGCGCCGAGATCGTCGTCATCGCCGTGTTCCTCGCGAGCCTGATCGCCGTTCCCGCCGGCGTCATCGCCGCCTGGCGGCAGAACAGCCTGACGGACCTGGCGCTGGTCGGCACGGCCACCGTGCTTCTGTCGATCCCGACCTTCTGGCTCGGCCTGCTATTGCTGCTTGCCTTCGGCCTGAAGCTCGGCTGGCTGCCGGTGCTCGGTTACGTGCCGATCTCGGAAAACTGGACGGCGGGCCTTCTCTACCTCGTCCTGCCCGTCATGACGCTGGTCATCCACGAAATGGGCGTGATCATCCGCATGGCGCGCGCCTCGACGCTCGAGGTTCTCCGGCTTGATTACATCACCCATGCACGGGCCAAGGGACTGTCGGAAAGCGCCGTCCTCTGGAGGCATGCGTTCAAGAATGCGTTCGGCCCGACCTGGACGATGATCGGCCTGATCCTCGGCAATCTGCTCGGCGGCATCGCGGTCATCGAGACGGTCTTTACCATTCCCGGCCTCGGCCGCCTGATGGTCGACAGCATCTTCCAGCGCGACTATCCGGTCATCCAGGGCTGCCTGCTGCTCGTCGCCTTCTCCTATGTCGTCGTCAACCTCGTGGTCGACCTCCTCTATCCTCTCTTCGATCCGCGGGTGGTGGCAGAATGAGAAAGCTCACTTTCAACGGCGTCATCGGCGGCGGACTGATCGCCGCTCTGGTCATCACCGCGCTGATCGGCGTGTTCTGGACGCCCTACGATCCCAGCGCGCTGGGCTTCACTTCGCGTCTGGCCGCCCCCGGTGCCGCCCATTGGCTCGGCACCGACGAGTTCGGACGCGACGTTGCCAGCCGGTTGATGATCGGTGCCCGCGCCAGCGTCTGGATCGGATGTCTGACGGTCGCCTTCGCGGTCGTCTGCGGCACCCTGATCGGCCTCATCAGCGGCTATGCCCGCGGCTGGGTCGATGGCGTCATCATGGCCGTCAACAACGCACTGCTCGCCTTTCCGGGCATCCTGCTGGCGCTCGGGCTGCTCGCGGTCTTCGGGGCTAACCAGTACGGCATCATTTTCGCGCTTGGCATCGCCTACACGCCGTCGATGGCGCGTGTGGTGCGCGGCGCCGTCTTGTCGCTGCGCGAACGCGAATTCATCGAAGCCTCGCGTGTCATGGGCAATGGCGAAATCTACACCATGCTGCGCCACATCCTGCCGAACTGCCTGGCACCGATTACCGTGCTGGCGACCTCGATGTTCGGCTGGGCAATCCTGTCGGAAAGCGCGTTGTCGTTTCTCGGCCTTGGCGTGCCGCCACCGGCGCCGACCTGGGGCAACATGCTGGCTGCGGGCCGCCCGTTCATCGAACAGGCCGTCTGGCTCGGTTTCTTCCCCGGCCTTTGCATCGCGCTGACGCTACTCGGCATCAACCTTCTCGGCGACGCGCTCCGCGACAAGCTCGACCCCCGCATGCGAGGCCTGAAATGATCGGCAGTTCCCTACTCAGCGTTCGCGACCTGTCGCTGGCCGTTACCCATAATGGCAACCAGGTGGTCAAGGATGTCAGCTTCGACGTCGGCCCTGGCGAAATCGTCGGCATCGTCGGCGAATCCGGTTCCGGCAAGACGCTCGCGACCCGCGCCATCATCGGGTTGATCCCGCCTGCCGTGCGCCATGCCGGCGGCACGATCAGTTACCGCGGACGGGATGTCCTGTCGATGAAAGATCGCGACCTCCGGCAGTTGCGCGGCGGCGAGATCGGCGTCGTGTTCCAGGAGCCGATGACCTCGCTCAACCCGTCGATGACCATCGGCAGGCAGCTTGAAGAAGGCCTGATCCTGCATACGAAGAAGAGTGCCGACGAGCGTCGGGCTGCGATACTCGACATGCTGAAGCGCGTCGGTCTGCGCGAGCCGGAGCGGGCGCTTGCCGCCTATCCGCACGAGTTTTCCGGCGGCATGCGCCAGCGCATCATGCTTGCCTCGGTGATGCTGCTGAAGCCGGCCCTGCTGATTGCCGACGAGCCGACGACCGCGCTCGACGCCGTGGTGCAACGTGACGTCATGGAGCTGATGGTCGAACTGACCAAGGCGGAAGGCACGGCCGTTCTCCTGATCAGCCACGACCTGCCGATGGTGGCGCGCTACACCAATCGCTTCGTCGTCATGGAAAAAGGCGTGATCGTCGAACAGGGCACGACCGAGGACATTCTGAGCGCACCGGAGCATCCCTATACCCGCAAGCTCCTGTCTTCGCTGCCGTTTCGGGCGGCACCGCGCGAGCTCGACATGTCCCGCACGCCGATGGTGTCGGCCCGCAACATCGTGGTCGAATATCCCGGCCGCAAAGGGCTCTTCCGCAAGCAGGCGCCGAAGCGCGCGCTTCACGGCGTCAGCGTCGACATCCATGTCGGCGAAGTCGTCGCCCTTGTCGGCGGCTCCGGCTCGGGCAAGACGACGCTTGGCCGCACGATCGCCGGTCTCGTCCAGCAGACCGAAGGCGAGATCCTCTTCCAGGGGCGCGAGCGCAGCGCTGACTGGCGTGATTATCGGCTGAACTGCCAGATGGTCTTCCAGGATCCCTACTCTTCGCTCGACCCGCGCATGACCATCCAGGCGCTGGTCGAAGAAGCGCTCCGGCTGGTGCCCGATCTCGACGGTGCGGCCAAGCGCAAGCGCGCGCTCGAAACGCTCGAAGAAGTTGGTCTTAGCGGCGATTTCGCCAGCCGCTATCCGCATGAGCTTTCCGGTGGTCAGCGCCAGCGCGTCGCCATTGCCCGGGCGATTGCCCGGCGGCCGAAGTTCCTCATCGCCGACGAACCGGTCTCGGCGCTCGACGTGACGGTGCGTGCGCAGGTGCTCGAACTCTTCTCCGATCTGCAGAAGCGCTACGGGTTTTCCTGCCTGTTCATCAGCCATGACCTCGGCGTCGTCGAGCAGGTCGCCGACCGGGTGATCGTCATGCAGGACGGCCGCATCGTCGAGCAGGGCGATCGCGACCGGATCTTCGACCAGCCACAGGAAGCCTATACGCGCAAACTGCTTTCGGCGATCCCCGCGCTCGATCTCAATCACACGGGTGGCGTCACCCTCAAATGGCGCCTGGAGGCCTGACATGACCGTAGCGATCAAAACCGCCACGACAGCCGAACGGCTTAATGCCATCGCCGACGCCCAGCCATTCATCACCCGCTTCCTCGTTCGCAACCTTCAGACCGGCGAGACGATCGGACGGGGCGAAAACGAGGAGACGCCTTCGGCCAGCACCCGCAAGACGTCGATCATGATGGCGGCGCTGAAGGCAGCGCACGAGGGCCGGCTCGATCTCGACACGCCCATCACCTACGAGGAGCGGCTGAAGCATGAGGTTGCGAGCGGCATGTTCCGCTACATGACGCCTGGCATCGTCATCCCGCTGCGCGACGCCATCGTCGGGATGATGGTCTTGAGCGACAATGTCTGCACCAAGATGGTGCTGGAGCGGCTGACGCTGGAAGAGGTCGACAGCTACTGCAAGGCGATCGGCATGGCCGGCACTCACCACCGTTTTCTGATCCCGCCGCTTGGCCTGAAGCCGGACCATTCGCTCGGCGAGGTGACGACGACGACGGCTGGTGACCAGATATTGCTGCTCGAACTGATCCTGGCGGCACAGGACGATGGGGCCGCGGCTGCGCGTCTCGGCACATCGGTCGAGCTCTGCCGCTTTGCGCTGCAGACGCTGAAGAACCAGGTGCTGCGCTACGGCATCCGCTCGCGCCTGCCTTTCGAGACCGTCGTCGCCAGCAAATCCGGGCGCGGTAAGCGCGGTCGCATGGACGCAGGTCTCGTCTATCGCAACAGTCGGCCGCTCTACGGCATCGCCGTCTTCACCGACGCCGTGCCGCAAGTGATGGCCGATGGCACGCCTGGCTACACAATTGCGCTCGAAACCATCGGCCAGCTGTCGCAGGCCTGCTGGGACGCGTTTTGAGCCGAAACAACCGCAACAAACCAACAAGAAACAACTGGAGAAGAGTGGAACCATGAAAAAAATCTTCCTTGCCGGCACCATCCTGATGAGCGCCGTCGGCTTTGCCGAAGCGCGTGACCTTGTGGTCGCGCAGAGCTCCGATATCCGCAGCAACGTCCCGGGCGTCAACCGCGACGGCAACACCGATTCCGTAATCTTTCACATCGTCGAAGGTCTCGTCGGGTACGCCGAGAACGGCGAGGTAAAGCCGCTCGTCGCCAAGAGCTTCGAAGTGTCTCCCGATGGCCTGACCTATACGTTCAAGCTGCGCGACGACGTGAAATTCCACAATGGCAACGCGGTCACGGCCGACGACGTCGTGTGGAACTGGAACCGCTACATGGCCGCGGACACCAAGTGGACCTGCGCCGGCGATTTCGACGGCAGCAAAACGATCAAGGTGTCGGCCGTCACGGCTGTCGATCCGACCACGGTAACGATGACGATCGAAAAGCCTTCGGCGGTCTTTCTCGGCCTGATGGCGCGTCCAGAATGCGGCTATACCGGCATCATCGCCAAGGAGTCTGTCGGCGCCGACGGCGCCTTCGTTGCTCCCATCGGTACCGGGCCGTTCAAGTGGGCCGAGTGGAAGAAGGGCGAGTATGTCCGTCTCGAAAAGAACGAAGCCTACGTCTCGCCTGCCAATGACGGCAAGCCGGATGGTATGGTCGGCTCCAAACGGCCGCTGGTCGACGGCATCAAGTTCATGGTCATCCCCGATGCATCGACGGTGAAAACCGGTCTGCTGTCGGGCGCACTGGATACGGCCGAAGTCTCCGCCGACCTGATTTCGGAGTTCAAGGACAGCGAGACGATGCAGCTGATCGTCAAGCGCAACAACGGCAAGAACCTGCTTTACTTCCAGACCCGCGACAAGGTTCTGAGCAACGTTGCCGTGCGTCGCGCCATGGCCGAAGCGCTCGATCTCGACCAACTGGTTGCTGCGGTCTCGAACGGTACGGGCGAAACCAATGCCTCGATGGTGTCGGCAGACTCGATCTTCTATTCGGACGCGCAGAAGACGAAGTTTCCGATGGACCTGGAAAAGGCCAAGAAGGACCTGGCGGACGCCGGCTACAACGGCGAGCCGATCACCATCATCGCCAACAAGCGCGGCAATGTGCCGAGCTTCCCGGCCGCCGTCGTCGCCCAGGCGATGATGCAACAGGTCGGTCTCAATGTGCAGATCGAAGTGCTCGACTATGCGACCCAGGTCGATCGCCGCCGCTCGGGCAACTACCAGGTGATCTCGCAGTCGGTGGCACCGCGCCTCGATCCGGCACTGATGTACAGCTTCTACGTCGGCAACAAGGACAAGAACGCCTCGCTGATGTGGGATAATCCCAAAGCGATCGAGTTGATGAAGTCCGCCTATGTCGAGGCCGACCAGGTAAAGCGTCAGGCGATCTTCGACGAATTCCACAAGCTGATGCTTGAGGAAGTTCCCGGCATCTTCATGTACGACATGGTCGACATCTGGGGTGCGACGAAGAAGCTGCACGGCGAGCCCGTCTGGCAGTCGAACACCCGGCTCTGGGAAGTCACGCTCGACGACTAAGATTCCATGGGGAGTGAATAGCGGCCGGCGCTCTGGCAGAGTGAGGCTGCAATAACGCACTCACCTCATAGGAGACGCCGTCATGGAAGCTGGAACTTCCCAACCGCATTCGCCGACCGCTATCC